>JAFZDP010000027.1 GCA_017561155.1 Bacteroidales bacterium
GCAAATCAATTTTTAGAAGTTGCCTAAAAAATGTTTTATTTTTCGCTTGTATATATCCCTAAAATTTCGTATTTTTGCAATATCATTTCAACAATTACCACATAGTGTAATTGACTGGGGAACAATCAAAAACATACTATTAAGCGATGAAAACAATGCTCGCAATATTTATAACACTCTGCTTGTCAGTAGCTTTGTTTACAACCAAGCTTTATTGGCCTTTATCAGCCGTTGGCTTTGGTGTAGTATTCGGTATCTTACCCTTGCTTTTTGTAGTCGAGGCTTTAACTATGCCTTCCACTTCGGCTTTCAATTCGGGATAACAGCCGGAATTATGGAACTACGGATTTACGGAATCACGGAAATTGGGCTACGCGTTGCTACGAAGGGCGGAATTATGGAATCACGGATAGGGCAAAGCCGAATATAGCTACTCTTTGCTGCGCCGGACAACAAGACGACGAGTCAACGAGACAACAAATAAAGCGGCAGCAGCCAAAAGCTCTCTATGCACTTCTATACTTTCTCTACCTTTTGATAACTACGGACTGCTTTGTATCAACTTTTCTTCAGTGCAATACAACTCAAAATAAGCAACTATTTTTTTACAAAATAGATACTATTGATTATCTTGTATACACAATCATCCCTTTCGGCAAAGGTAGAATAAAATACCTCACAAGAAGTATTGTTTTTTTCAGGATTATATACGACATCTCTTTGGTTTGCTTTATATAATAAATTTGTTTCGCGAAAGAAACTAATTGTATCTTTTATATGGCTGATACTATCAACATAGTAATAATAAATAGAATCATGAGGTTTCCCATCAATAGAACCAATCGCATTTCCATTGTAATAGTAATTGAACTCACCTTTTACAACATACCTACTTTTACCAACAAATATTTGCTCAGTATAAGCTGTTTGAACAATGTCTGAATTGCGAGGAGAATGACAGAAATTGTATCGTACAATAATTGTATCATTCTTTATATCATGAATAATTGGATGGCAAGGCTCATTAATTATATTGCACCAACCTTCAGCGTCATGATTTTTGACATATATTTTATCCACATCACCATTGTAATATACACAAATAGTATCTCCGTTATCAAGAATATATGTCTGACGAAGAATCTCAGTATCATTAGGAGCACATCCAAATACCATCAATAACAGTAATGATAAAATACATATCAGTCTATCCATATAGAAAAATCCATTGGTTGAATTAAATTGTTTACATTTTCTTTAATAAAAGTTGTGTATATCAATTGTTTTTATAGTAAAAATCAATCGAATACAAATAATTGATAAGATTCACAATCTCTACACAAAGCTATGAAAAAATATCGATATATGCAAACGAAGTTGTACAACGAAACTTAGCTTACGCTTGGCAAGACTGCCAGAAGGGTGGTAGCAGGAATTATGGAATTACGGAACTACGGATAGGACGAAGCCGGCTCAAAGCTCATAACTCATGGCTCACTGCCTTTCTATACTTTCTATACCTTCTCTACTTTCTATACACTCTATACCTTTTAGACTTTTGCCTTTTGTCTTTCGTCGTTAGTCTGCGAAGCGATAGCGTAGCACAACCAACTTTTGCCCTTTGCCTTTTGCCCTTAGTCTGCGAAGCGATAGCGTAGCTCTCTCTACCCTCTCTACCAAAAATATTACAACATTACAAAAGGACAACGGACTACAGACTACAAGCCAACTGAGGGCGAATGCCAGCTCATGGCTCATGGCTCACTGCTCAATCCCTCTCTACCCTTTTTAGACTGCGGAGCGATAGCGAAGCCCCAAGCAACTAATTTTCGGACGTATTCCGACACAGAGTTACAAAAGCGGTAAAGCATTGTAATATTGCATTTTGTATATAGCAGAAAAATAATAAATATTTTATTTTGAAAATATCGTTGATATGTAAAATTTTATGCGTACCTTTGCATTGCAAATTGTGGCCAAACTACGAGGGTAATACCTATATTTTTGACACAACGACAAAAGATACAATTTATTAATACACAGAACAATATATATTAAATACCATGAGAAGAAATATAGTAGCTGGAAATTGGAAAATGAACAAACGATTCGAAGAAGCCAACGAATTGGTTAACGACTTGATGGATTGTTTAGAAAAAATAGACGACTTGAAAGCCGAAGTCATCTTATGCCCTCCATTTCCATACTTGGAGCTATGCACCGATATGTCGCAAGAATCTTATTTTGCCGTAGGCGCACAAGATGTCAGCGAACACGAATCTGGAGCATATACAGGCGAAATTTCTGCCTCGATGTTAGAATCGTTGGGATTGGACTATTGCATAGTCGGCCACTCTGAACGTCGTGCATACCACCACGAAACCAACGCCGTAGTGGCAAACAAAGTAAAACAACTACTTGCCAACAAAATAAGCCCTATAGTATGCTGTGGCGAAGTGTTGTCGGAACGCGAAGCCGACAAACAATTTGATGTGGTAAGAGAACAAATATCCGAATCGTTGTTTGGCCTTAATGCCGAAGAATTTGGAAAAATAATAATAGCCTACGAACCGGTATGGGCAATAGGAACCGGCAAAACCGCCACACCTGAACAAGCACAAGAAATGCACGCTTTCATACGTTCGATAATAAAAGAACAATATGGAGCAGAAGTTGCCGACAACACATCGATACTATACGGTGGAAGTTGCAATGCAAAAAATGCCGAAGAACTATTTGCAAATCCCGATGTTGACGGAGGTTTGATAGGCGGTGCTTCGTTGAAAGCAGAAGACTTTGCAAAAATAATAATATCATTCAAATAAATAAGTATTGTAAATTGCCATTATTTTTGTATCTTTGCAAAAATAAATTACATTCGAAAAAAACATCAATTCAATGGAAAAGAAAGATTTACTAAAAGAAGAAATTCAACATTTCGATATAAAGAAAGTTGATGCAACTGAAATTATCAACTCGATGAGAGGTATGTCGTTCACATCTCGCGATACTGCTACAGCAGCCGACATCTACGACAGAATGATAAACGATAAAGATTGCTCTATCATATTAACATTGGCTGGAAGCACATCAGCAGCAGGCTGTATGCAAGTATATGTAGACATGGTTAAAAACAATATGGTAGACTGTATCGTATCTACAGGTGCATCGATTGTTGATATGGACTTCTTTGAAGCATTGGGTTTCAAACACTACAAAGGCACTCCTTTTATCGACGATAAATTTTTGAGAGCAAACTATGTAGACAGAATATACGACACATTTATCGACGAAGAAGAACTACAATTCTGCGACCGCTCGATAAAAGAAATAGCTAACGGCTTAGAACCACGCCCATACTCTTCTCGCGAGTTTATCTACGAAATGGGCAAATGGTTAGCTGCAGGCAATGCTAAAAAGAAAGACTCTTTGGTACAAGCATGCTACGAACACAATGTGCCTATTTTCTGCCCTGCTTTCACCGACTCCAGCGCCGGTTTTGGTTTGGTAATGCACCAAGTAGAAAATCCAGATAAACACATGTCTATCGACTCTATTCGCGATTTCTACGAACTTACACAAATAAAAATAGCTGCTCCTGCAACAGGTTTGTTCATGGTAGGTGGTGGTACTCCTAAAAACTTTGCACAAGACACTGTAGTATGTGCAGAAGTATTGGGACACGAAGACATCGAAATGCACAAATATGCAGTTCAAATCACTGTTGCCGACGTTAGAGATGGAGCTTGCTCAAGTTCTACATTGAAAGAAGCTTCGTCGTGGGGTAAAGTAGATACAGTTTTCGAACAAATGGTTTATGCCGAAGCTACAACAGTAGTTCCTTTGATAGCCAGCTACATTTACCACAAAAACGATTGGAAAAATCGTAAAAAATACGAATGGACTAAGTTGTTCGCAAAATAATTAACTAATAATTTATTATACAGTACAATAGCGACATCAAGACAATAAAAGAAAATCTTGTGTCGCTATTGTTTGTAAAAAAGCTTAAAAGACAACAAAAATAAATAAACGAGATGACTAACGAAGAAATACAAAACATAAAATCGCTTATAAACAGAGAAGTTGTTTTGGCTATGGGCTGTACAGAACCTGTAGCAGTAGCACTTGCAGTGACCAAGTCGAGAGAAACACTGGGAATGCTACCCGAAAAAGTAGAAGTCAATTTGAGCAAAAACATCTTCAAAAATGCTATGGGGGTAGGTATTCCGGGTACCGGTATGATAGGGCTGCCAATAGCAATAGCAATGGGTATTGTTGCCGGCGACTCGTCTCGTGGACTTGAAGTATTGGATATTTCGGCTGACGAAGTAGAAAAAGCAAAAAAATGGTTGGACGACAACAAAGACAAAATATCTATACAAATAAAATCGACTACCGAAAAACTATACGTTGAATGTATATGCCACTATGGCAACAGCAGCGCCACTGCCGCCATTGCACAACAACATACCAACTTTGTACGAATAGAAAAAGACGACAAAATACTATTTGACAAACCTATCGAAACCAACCAAACCAACACCAACCAGCCCGAAGTGAAACTATCGATGGCAAAAGTGTACGAATTTGCTACACAAACCCCTATCGAAGAGTTGTCTTTTATAAAAGAAACAATACGCTACAACACCGAAGCAGCCAAAGAAGGTGCCAAAGGCTACGGACTACACACCGGCAAAATACTATTGGATATTGCCAACGGAGATGTAGTGCACACCACCATAGCCAAAACAGTGGCAGCATCTGACGCTCGCATGGACGGATGCACAAAACCCGTATATAGCAACAGTGGCAGTGGAAACCAAGGCATCACATGCACCCTACCTATATACGAATACGGAATACAAAAAAATCTGCCCGACGAAACAATTACACGCGGATTGATACTAAGCCACCTAACATCGATATATGTAAAACAAGGTATAGGCCGACTATCGGCACTATGCGGAATAGTAAATGCTTCGATAGGAGTAGCAGCAGGATTCACCTACTTGCAAGGAGGAAACCTAGAACAAATATCGTTTGCCATAAAAAACCTTATAAACACAATAGCAGGAATGGTTTGCGATGGTGCCAAACCAAGCTGTGCTCTTAAAATAACCACAGGGTTGTATTCGGCATTTGTATCTAGCGAACTGGCTATAAACAACAAAGTAGTTGATGCCACCGACGGAATATCAGAACCTAATGTAGACTACTCTATAGCCAATTTGGGAAAACTGGGACACGATGGTATGAACGATGCCGACGACATGATACTAAACATAATGACCAACAAACGACTATAAAAAAACGGCTCAGAACAGAAGTAAAGAATACAAAACAACGATAAGAGAAAAAATACTTGTTGATAAGTAAAAAACGAATAATTCAGTTTTTTTTCTTATCTTTGTAGGTTCAAACGTAACATGTAATAGAGATGAAATCTAACAAGAATATCAATAAGGAAGCAATATATTCTCAGGTAATTAACGCAGGAAAAAGAACCTATTTTTTCGATGTAAGAAAAAACCAAAAAGGCGAAAAATACATAACAATAACTGAAAGTAGAAAACAATTTCTTAACGATAACGGCAAAATTGTGTTTGAAAAAACTAAATTGTTTTTGTACAAGGAAGACTACGAAAAATTTGTGAAAGGCTTGTCTGAAGCAATAAATTTTGCCAAAGAAGGAGAAACATCAGACAGCGATTTTCTGTTAGACGAAGATTCGATATTTGACGAAAAAATAAATTCAATATAACATAGTGATATTATGGGAAAGATAATTTCAATAGCCAACCAAAAAGGAGGAGTAGGCAAAACAACTACCGCAATGAATTTGAGTGCTGCATTGGCGGTTTTGGAACACAAGGTATTGTTGGTAGATGCCGACCCACAAGCTAATGCTACCTCGGGGCTTGGCATTGTAAGCGAAGAGGTGGATAATAGTGCGTATGAGTGTTTTGTTCAACAAGTAGACATCAAAGAATGTATTGTAGAAACAACAACACCTAATTTATATCTTTTGCCCACACGAATAGACTTGGTAGGAGCCGAAATAGAATTGGTAGACAAAAAAGGCAGAGAAATGTATATAAAAAATGCCTTGGAACCAATAAAAAACGACTATGATTTTATCATCATCGACTGCTCGCCATCGTTGGGACTTATCACTGTAAATGCCCTTACGGCAAGCGATAGTGT
Organism: Bacteroidales bacterium; assembly: GCA_017561155.1. GTDB lineage: Bacteria > Bacteroidota > Bacteroidia > Bacteroidales > P3 > HGM05376. The sequence goes on from JAFZDP010000027.1 coordinate 6,208, forward strand.
TATAATACCTGTACAAAGCGAATACTTTGCACTTGAAGGATTAGGCAAACTGCTAAACACTATCCGAATAGTACAAACACGCCTAAATACCAACCTAAGCATAGAGGGTATCCTTATCACTATGTACGATGCACGTCTACGCCTTGCAAAACAAGTGGTGGAAGACGTAAGAACACACTTCAAATCGATGGTATTCGAAACACTGATATGCCGAAACACCAAACTAAGCGAAGCTCCAAGCCACGGAGAATCAATAATTATGTACGATGCTACATGTATGGGTGCAGCAAATTATTTGAGTTTGGCTCAAGAAATTTTGGAACGTAATAAAAGCAAAGAGTAAACGATTATGGCAAAGAAACCTAAAGCAATGGGCAGAGGACTGGGTACTATCCTTCCCGATGCCGACTTCGCAAATATGATAAACACTATGGCCAACCATTCTGCTACCGACGACGAAAACTCGCAATTGGTAACAGCCGGTATTGCCAACATATCTTTAGACAAAATAGAAACAAACCCTTATCAACCACGAAAAGAGTTTGACGAAACAGCTCTAAACGAACTTGCTCAATCGTTGAAACAGCAAGGTGTAATATCGCCGATAACTGTCAGAAAAATGAACGACGACAGATACCAACTTATAGCAGGAGAACGCAGATTTAGAGCAGCAAAAATTGCCAACCTAACCGAGATACCTGCATATATAAGAGTAGCAACCGATGCACAAGTGATGGAAATGGCGTTGGTTGAAAACATCCAACGAGAAAATCTTAACGCTCTTGAAATAGCATTGAGCTACAATGCGCTTATAGAAGAATGCAACTTGACTCAAGAACAACTTAGCGAGAAAGTAGGAAAAAACAGATCGACTGTTACAAACTACCTACGCTTGCTAAAACTTCCGGCCGAAGTACAAGTGGCATTGGCAGCAAACCAAATAAGCATGGCTCATGCCAGAGCTATCATCAGCGTAGAAGATGCCGAAAGCCAAATAACAATACTACACGAAATAATAGCCAAAGACCTTTCGGTACGACAAGTAGAACAAATGGTAAAATCGATGGCAGAGCCTAAGATTACTACTACAAAAACTAAAGACGAACTTCCTCAACTACACAAAGATACAAAAAAAGAACTTCACGACTACATACAATCGCAAGTAGAAATAAAGAGAAGCAGAAAAGGAAAAGGTACTCTGACAATACACTTCAACAACGACTCTGACTTTGAAAGAATAGTATCGCTAATAAAAAAATAAATATCTTTTGGCAAAAAATAAAATAAATAGTATAGCAACAAAAAGGGTGAGAGAAATTTCTCTTACTTTTTTTGTTGTGCTTGTTTTTGGGCTATCCAAATCGTCGCAAGCTCAACTATACTACTCCCCCTCCCCTATCGAACAGTTCAACAGCATAGCAGTAACCGACACCACCGATATTTCTTCCGTACAAAATCATAGTGCCAAAGCAGCACTGTGGAAGTCGGCCATTATACCCGGTTGGGGACAAGTGTACAACAAACAAGCATGGAAAGTAGGGATAATATACGGAGGTGCTGCCGCTGTAACATACTTTGCCATAGACAACTATCGGAATGCACAAAAATTTAAAACAGAATATATAAATCGCTCGAACGGTAATACCACCGACTTATTGCCCGAATATAGCAGATATCCCGACCAAAATATATACAACCTATACCAAGCCTACGAAAAGAATTTCCAACTTTCGATAATTGCAGGCGTAGCCGTTTATGCCCTAAACCTTATAGATGCTTATGTATACGGACATCTTTTCTACTTCGAAATCAACGAAGACCTTAGCATGTTGGTAACACCTTCGGTAACACCTACATTCAACAGTTTTGCCTCGGGACTTACCATGAAAATAAACTTTTAGCCTCTCCACTTGTCGGCCTTGAAAAACATATATACAATACAAAAATCATGAATATATACTTGGTAGGATATATGTGTTGTGGAAAAACAACAATAGGCAAAAAACTGGCCAAACGCTTAGGCTACAACTTTATCGACCTGGACCAACTTTTCGAAAAAGAAAACAATACTTCCATATCAAACTTTTTTGAAGAACATGGCGAAGCTGCTTTCAGAGTTTTAGAAACCAATATTCTTCACTCTACAGCTCTTTTGCCGGGCAACAATGTGATAGCCACAGGTGGCGGAACTCCATGTACCGCAAACAATATGGAATGGATAAACGAGAATGGCATAAGCATATACCTATCGGTAAACAAAGGATTTATAGCCAACAGAATTGTAAACTCCAAACAAACAACACGACCTTTGCTAAAAAATATCCCTATCGACCAAATAGCAACCTATGTAGACGAACAACTAAAAATAAGAGAACAATACTATCTGAAAGCCCAAATAATAAACACCACCCAAAACATAGACGATATTATAGAACAACTATAACCGTCCTCCCCACCCTCTTAACTATTAATATTTATAACCTTTATCCTGCGAACTCTGCCATAAATTCCGACATTCAGAGTTTGCCAAAGGTAGCAATTATATTACCGGTCCATGTAAAGCTAATACAATATTACCAACAAAACCCAAAAGACTATTTTTTTGACCTTTCAAGGTCCTTTCACGAACCCTCCAAGGTCCTTTCACGAACCTTCCAAGGTTTGTTCACGAACCTTCCAAGGTTTGTTCACGAACCTTCCAAGGTTCGTCGCTGAACCCTCCAAGGTTCTCAAAAGGGCTTTTCAATGCTCTCGGAACATATATTTAAAGGTATTTCAGCAACGATAAAAAGTGCTATTATCCGTTGTCAGGCAAAGCCAAATGTGTGGTTTGTTTGCTGCAGATGCACAAGCTGCACCTCCCTACATATTGCCGGAATTGTTTTTCCCTCTTTGCTCTATCCCTTTCGCGACAAATTTACTACTTCCTTTTACTTCTACTCTCCCGTTTTACAAGAATTACATCAAGGAAAGATATATTTTGATACTAATAATTTGAATATATATGTTGACTAGATTTTTTGAGAATCACTTGCATATATCAAGAATTTTTCCGTATTTTGTACAAAAGTTGTGCATATATCTTTTATTTGTATTTAATTGATTTGCACTACAGAAATACGAAAAATAATTAATGTACACAACTTTTTATTAAAGAAAATACAAACAAATTAATTCATTCAACGGGTTAAATAACAGATAAAACTATGAAGAAAAGATTAAAATTAGCCCCGGTGGCATTAGCTATTTTAATTGCTACATTAACTACAAGCTGCTTTCAAAGTAAACATTCATTGGTAAGATTTTGTCGACCAAATCAAAGAATGATTAAAAAATCTGTAGAATATACCGACCATACACCACTAACAGCAGAAAAATTAAGAACAATGATAATGAACGATACAACACACTACAAGATAGTTGTGATATATAGCTATTGCTGTGGGCCATGCCAAGAGCAAATGAGGGATATATATGCCCCTATGTACAAAAATATAGATACCTCGGAATGCAAGATGTATTTTGTATTGGATGATTGTGGCAGTCTGCCATGGAATACCGACTACCTAGCACAATATGGAATAACAGAACGCTACTATCTCCGCGACGACGATCCTATGTTTAAAGAAGGTAACGAACACAGACTTACAAATATCGCAAACTATGTCACACAACCACAGACGGCTTTTACCCGCTGCTATTATGTACCTCTAACACTTATCATAAACAAAGAAGGCAAAGTAAAACAAGTAGCATATATATATAATGACATGAGTCTTTCGACAGCCTATAGCTTGTTTAAAATGGTAAATATAGATTCTCTTAATGTTCAAGAGCTTGATTATAACAAAATAGATACCATAGCCTACAATCGCAATTATGATTATTATATGCCAGAAGTTGATACTATAAGTTTCCGTACATACAAACCTACTCCAAAACAAATGAACTACTGTACACCCGATGGAGTGTGTAGATAGATTAGTTTTTGGGGTTGTTCAGGCATATATATATAAATTCCTTTAGTTAAATGGTGGTAAAGCCTGAGATAAAATTTATTTTCCTTTACCTCTAGACAAAAACATCCGATAGTTTTAGGAAAACCACCCGTTTTACAAGAATTACATCAAGGAAAGATATATTTTGATACTAATAATTTGAATATATATGTAGGTTCAAGTTGCGTCTTGATGCAAAATAATCAAATAAGTGTTGTGTATTTGGGAATAAGTTCGTACATTTGCAATTCAAAAATCAACGAGAATATAATACAAATCGAGGCCCTGTTTCGCCGATAAGAAATATAAAGTTTTAGGAGAAACAGCCCCAAATTCAAACACATCGATGCAACAATGATTAGTATAGGACATATTGGAAAACATACAAAAGCATGTTTCAAAATTACACTTATTGCTCTGTTATTGATACTACTAAGCAACCCATTTACAGAGTTGGACTCAATGTGCGGATATTACGGAATATCTATATTTTATGACCAAAAAATACCACATAATCCGGATGTTGATGTATACCTTGGATGCCCATCAACTTTTGAATTTCGCGAAACCACTTACATGTCTTATAGTTTAGGCTATCTTAAATCACTTGGAGAATGCAAGCCTGATGAATTCGAATTAATTAGTTATATAATCAGTAAGAATAATTTATTTCTTTGCGAACGAAACATCGACGGCGACAAAAGGTATCAAATATTGGAAAAAGGTATTTCATCGTCGGGCGAAGAATATATGCAGTTTGAAAATATTGACATCGAAAATATGCTTGAAAAAATAGATATTCAAGACTATACTTACATTAATGCAGATTTCGAATACATAAGAGGAATTAGAAATAGTAGAGATTTTTGCCTATATGCAATTTGTATACTTACACTTATGATGATATACAACATCGTGGCAGTTATTAAACTCAAAATGAAATAAGTTACTTATCGTAATATTTAAGTTTCTGTCTGTAAAGTAACATCTAACTATATATCATCGACACTCTATTTTGTACCGACAATGTTTAATATAATATACTAACATGAAAAGAACAACCAAAATACTTTCCATATCACTACTTGTATGCTTGAGTATATATACAACCGTATATTTAAATCTGAATCGAGGCAGCAAAGTAGTGAATGGCATCGAGATAAGCGAACTTCTACTTGTACATACAAGAGATAGAGGCATAGATTACTGCGAGATATTGAGCACCGCCACCAAAGGAGATGAAGAATCGATAAGAGAATTGTTGCTACTGGAAATATATGATGCAGCAGGCTACGACCATGGTGCAGTCATAGTCGATTTGATAAAAATTGTAGGAGAAGATAAAGTTATTCGAGCTATCGAAGCAATGAATTGTGAACAAAAAACATCAATTACATCATATATCGAAGCAGGATTGCAGTATGGCAACAATCCCAATTCAGCCAAACAAGAACTAAACGATATATTTCCCGACGTATATAATAGCTTAAAGTGCTAAGTAGTTTTTTTTGCAACTATAAACTATGTAAAGTATGGGAGTTTTGAGTCGTAAATCGGCAGGTTTTAAATCGTAAATATAGTAGTCTTTTTTAGTGATAGTACAAAAAAGAGGAAGACTTTATTGCCGATAAAATCTTCCTCCTATGTATTTCTATATGTATATATCTATTTCTTTTCGCTCTTTCTTCTGATTATGTTTACCAATGCGATAAGGAATCCAAGCACTATAAATCCACCGGGAGCCAATACAAAAGCAAGCATACCATCGCCTGCAAATTCAGGTTTGAATCCGAAAGCAGATACATTGCCAAGTATTTCTCTTATCAATCCTAGCAAAGTCAATGCCAATGTAAATCCTAATCCCATAAACAACCCATCAAGCAACGAGTAGAAAGGAGTATTTTTAGAAGCAAAAGATTCGGCACGTGCCAATACCACGCAGTTTACCACAATAAGAGGGATAAACAACCCCAAAGTAGCATACAAATCGGGAACATAGGCTTCCATAGCCATTTTAAGTATAGTAACAAAAGTAGCAATAATAACTATAAAAGCAGGTATACGCACCTTATCCGGGATAAGATTTTTGACACACGACACTACCAAGTTCGACATCATAAGAACAAATGTAGTAGCCAATCCCATACCCATACCATTGATAGCCGATGTAGTAACCCCAATAGTAGGACACATTCCCAATACAAGAACAAATACAGGATTTTCCTTTATCAATCCATTTTTGGCTATATTACTTATCTTCATTATTCGTTTCCTCCATATTTTATTGCTTTATAAGCACGATTTATAGCATCGCAAAAAGCACGCGAACTTATAGTAGCAGCTGTTATAGCATCTACTTCACCACCATCTTTTTTCACAGATAGTGGGTTATCTTTAGCGTTCATACCTATCACACATCCTTTGCCACCTTCTTGAAACCAAAGGTCGGCTTTGGTACCAAGACCGGGTGTTTCTGATGTTTGCAATATTTGGTAGCCTGTTATGTTTCCATCTTTATCTATACCTACCATTACTCCTATATATCCGCTGAAACCATTGTTTGTAAACGAATTTACAGCCACTCCTACATAGTCGCCATTGCTGTTGTAGGCATAGTTGCATACTACTTCTTCGCCATCCATCTCTACTGTTTTCACATCGAGAGTAGCAAATTCGGGTAGCACTTGTTTGATAGCGGCTTCTGTTTTTTGCTTTTGAGCCAAGTTTATAGGTTCGGTTGTAGCAGCATTCATCGCCGACAATGCTACTGCCGATATAAGTGTAATAGCAGTAAGCACAACAACCATATTAACCAACGATGATTCTAATTTCTTTGCCATAGACTATATCCTCCTATTTTGCAAAACGTTTTGGTTTGAATCCTTTATTTATAAGTGGTGTAACGGCATTCATAAGCAGTATTGCAAACGATACACCTTCGGGATATGCTCCCCATGTACGGATAATAATAGTAAGCAATCCGCAACCTATACCAAATACCAATTGTCCTGCTTTGGTCATTGGTGATGTTACCATATCAGTAGCCATAAATACAGCACCTAACAATAAACCACCACTAAGCACATGATAGATTGGTTTTACTACATAAAGACCGGGTTCCATCCAATTTAGCAAAGCGGCAAACAAGAATGTAGTTAGTATAAAAGATACAGGTATATGCCAAGATATAACTTTTCTGCACAACAAGTATATACCACCTATAAGTATTGCTATAGCCGATACTTCGCCTAGCGAACCTCCATGTTGTCCTATAAACATTGCCCACACATCCGGCATATTATTTAGCAGCGATATATCGTTGTATTTTACTGCTTCTTTTATCAATGCCAAAGGTGTAGCACCTGTAGTGGCATCGGTAGCGGCAGCTGCTTGTGCCAGGTCAAATATATTGTTGGCTTTTGGCCATGTAGTCATCTGTACAGGGAATGATATTAATAAGAATACACGACCTACCAAAGCAGGGTTGAAAGGGTTTTTACCCAATCCACCAAAGGTCATTTTTCCTACTACTATTGCTACAAAAGCACCTATAGCAACTATCCACAAAGGCAAATTTGATGGTACATTAAAAGCAAGCAATAGTCCTGTAATTACTGCCGAACCATCGCTTATGCTTGTAGGTTTTTTAAGCAAGAATTTCTCGATAAGCCACTGAAACAATATACAGCAGAATACCGATACCAAACTTACAAACAAAGCATCTAATCCAAAAAAGATTAAACTTACCACAAATATTGGAACAAGAGCAATATTTACGTCCCACATTATCCTTTTCACCGATTCGGGCCCATGAACATGAGGCGAACCTGAAACATTTAGTAATTTCATCATATCCGACTTTATGTTATTACTTATTTCTTTTGTTGCATCATCATTTGTCTAAATTTGTTCTTTGCCAAACGTATTTCGTCTAGCAAAGGTTTATTGGCAGGGCATGTAAACAAACAGCAGCCACATTCTATACAATCCATCAAGCGTTCGCCTATGGCTTCTTGTATCTTACCATTGTTTACAAGAGCCGAAAACAAATAAGGCTCAAGTCCCATAGGGCATACTTCCATACACTTGCCACAACGAATACAGTTGGTTTCTTGAGCTCGTGTAGCTTCGCTCTCTTTCATTATCAATATGCTCGAAGCACCTTTAGTGACAGGAGCATCTAGATTTACCATAGCTTTCCCCATCATAGGACCACCACTTATTATCTTTGCAGTATCGTCGGGTAGGCCTCCTATATGTGCCACTATATCGTTATAGTTAACACCTATACGCACCAAAAAGTTACGTTGTTCGCCTAGCGACTTACCTGTCACTGTCATTATATTTTCTATAAGTGGTTTGTTTTTCTGAACAGCTTCGTATACCGAATATGCTGTACCTACATTATTTACTACACAACCAACATCTATAGGTAACTTTCCACTAGGCACATTACGACCTGTGATAGCTTTTATAAGCTGTTTTTCTGCTCCTTGTGGATATTTTACTTTTAGAGGTTCTACAACAATACCCTCAAACTTAGCAGCCATTTCTTTCATTTTGGCTATAGGTTCGGGCTTGTTGTTTTCTATTCCAATATAGGCTGTTTGTACTCCCAAAGCTTTTCTCAATATCGATACACCTATCATTATCTCTTCTGTATGCTCTAGCATCACCCTGTGGTCGGAGGTAAGATAAGGTTCGCATTCTACAGCATTTATAATCAAATATTCGGCTTTTTTACCTTCGGGAATTATATATTTGATATGAGTAGGGAAAGTAGCACCACCAAGTCCTACAATACCTTTTTCTTTTATTTTTTCTACTATCTCAGATGCAGATAGTGTTATTTCTCTTTTTATTTCAGGGCTACGGTCTATACTTTCGTCCCACTCATCGCCTTCTACATCTATGATTATTGCAGGTTTAGAGTATCCAAAAATATCTTTTACCGCATCTATCTTGCTTACAGTACCCGATACAGGCGAGTGTATATTAGCACATAGAAAAGCATCTGCTTTGGCTATAAGTTGTCCTGTTTTTACTACTGTACCTTTTTCAACAATAGGTATTGCCGGTGCTCCCAAATGTTGACTCAAAAAAACAGCAACTTGTTTTGGCAATGGAAATACTTCGATAGCTGCCTGTGTTGAAAGTTTATTCTCTTCGGGGTGGATACCACCTAATGGAAATGTTTTCATATCTTATATTTTTGCTTTAGCAGATTGGTTCTTACTTATCGTTATTTTCTGTAGTGTCTACAGCAGGCTTTGGTGGAAAGTTTACAGCTACAATAGCTCCTGTAGGACATTCGACCACACATTTTCTACATAGTTTACATTTATTGTAATCGATGTATGCTAAATTGTTTTCTACTGTAATAGCTTCGAAAGGACACGTTTTAGCACATTTTCCACAACCTATACATGCGTTGGCACATGTTTTTCTTGCTACAGCTCCTTTTTCTTTATTGACACAAGAAACATATACTCTACGATTTTTCAATCCTTTGTTTCTAAGTTCTATAACCTTACGAGGACAAGCAGTAGCACAAGCACCGCAACCTACACATTTTTCTTCATCTACTATAGGAAAGCCTGTTTTAGGGTCTAGCTTTATAGCATCGAACTGACAGGCATTATAGCAGTCGCCAAAACCTAAACAGCCGTATGCACAACCACTGCCTCCTACATATACACTGGCTGCATAGGCACAACTTTGCATTCCTTGATAAGAATATTTAGGTGCTGCATCGGCACAACCTGCCGAACAACGTATTACTGCTACTTGAGGTTCTGATTCTTTGGCTTCCAAACCCATTATTTGAGCTATTTTGGCAGCTACATCGTTACCTCCTGCGGGACAACGTAATCCCTCCATATTGCCTTGCTTTACTATAGCTTCAGCCAAGGCTCTACAGCCTGCTTTACCGCATCCACCACAATTGGCACCGGGCAATACCTCTGATATTTCGTCGATTTTAGGGTCTTCGAATACCTTGAATTTTTGTGCTACAAAATAAAGTAAAATACCAAATAGGGCACCTATTGCACCCAAAACTATAACTGCAGGAAGTATCATCTCGCTCATATTTTATATGTTTTTGAGTTTGTATTTTGAACTGCAAAGTTATGTATTTTTTTCTAAACAAACAAATAAAATTTTGCCTTATAATCAAAACGCATAACTTCTTTTTTATACATTTCTAAAAAACAAATAATTATACTAATCGTTCAACCGAAACTCCTTTTATTTTTAATGTAAAATAGGCTATTTATTAAAAGAGCATAGTAGTTTCTTTGCCTTAGTTTTAGACGTTAGAATAGCATTTTTTAGCTAATATTCCCTACCCTATATCATACATATATACAAAAAAATATGGCAACGCTTTATACCTTTTAGTATAGTTGCATTGCCATATCTTGAAATACTATATGCTACTCAATTTTGCATATAGCATTTATAGTTGGTACTATTCTATAATAGTCATTTCGTTGATAAGGTTTTTAGCACCTGCAAATTTGTCGATAATGAAAAGCATGTAACGAACATCTAAGTTGATACAACGTTGCATATTTTCTTCAAAATCGATATCACCGCTCATAGCTTCACTGTTACCATCGAAAGCAAGACCTATTAGGTGTCCTTCTGCATTCATAACAGGGCTACCAGAGTTACCTCCTGTAATGTCGTTGTTGGTGATGAAACATGTAGGTAATTCGCCTTTAGCATTAGCATAACGACCATAGTCTTTAGCCATCCAAAGTTCTTTTAGTTTTGCAGGAACTATAAATTCGCTATTAGTTGGGTCTTCTTTTTCCATAACACCGTCTAGTGTAGTATAGTAGCTATAGTATACACCATCGCGAGGTTCGTAAGGCAAACAGTTGCCATAAGTACAACGAATAGTACTGTTAGCATCAGGAGCTATAGCTTTGTCTCCATTCATGTCTAATAGTCCGTATACAAACAAGCGTTGCATTTTTTCCATATCAGGAGCAGCTGTTTTTATCTTTTTAGCTACAGCTATATAAGCTTGATACGATTCAGCACCTGCCAATACCATAGGGTCTTTGATTATTTTCTTAGCATTAGGTTTTTCCAAGAATTTCATTATAGCAGCTTCGTTGGCAAATACAGATTTTTTGAAAGCATCTTGTACATATTTTGTAAAGTCGCCTTTGTATTTTTTGTTTATCTCTGCCAAAAATTCAGGACAATATTCAGCTTCGATGTTTTTGTATACATAAGCATACATAGTAGCAATAGTTTTTTCTTCTAAAGCTTGATCGTAGTCTTTGTAGAAAGTCTTTATTTCTTTCAATAGTCTTTCTTTAGCAGCTTTTGCTTCGTCAGAACCTTCAGGAAGTTTAGCCAACGATTCTATACCTATCGACATGTTTAATGCAAACATAGGCAATTCAGGACCACTCAATAAACCTTCGGCTAAATATGTACGAGCCGACATATAAGGTTTGCGTGCTGCTACCATTCTTTCTATTTCAGATAATACGTTTTGATATTTAGCATCTTGACCTTTAGCCCATTCGTTGTATCTTTTTTCTATTTCCTGTTTTACACCTACAGTGTTCAAGGCTTTAAGAGCTTTGTTTTGTTCGTTAGAATATTTCCAGTAGTTAGAACAGCTTGCATATTTCGAAGCATATTTTATTTTTACAGCTTGGTCGGCTTCCATAGCAGCTTTCCATACATTGATTTTTTGAGTACGTATTTCGTAACGCAATTTGTTGGTAATATCTATTATTTCTTCCAAACCATAGCTAGATACAAAACGATCTGTAGTTCCAGGGAATCCCATTATCATTGCAAAGTCGTTTTGTTCTACACCTTTAATGTTTACAGGTAAGTGATGTTTAGGTTTCAAAGGAACATTATCTTTCGAATATTCAGCAGGAGTACCATCAGGAGCAGTATATATACGGAACATCGAGAAGTCGGCTGTATGACGAGGCCACATCCAGTTGTCTGTATCGCCACCAAATTTACCCATCGATGATGGAGGTGCTCCTACCAAGCGTACGTCTTTATATATATTGTGAACAAACAAGAAAAATTGATTTCCGTTGAACATGTTTTTTACTGCTGCTTCGTAGTTGGTGCCTTGTTTAGCTTTTTCCGATATTTGTTTAGATACTTCAGCAATAGCTTTATTGCGTTCAGCTTCGCTCATATTATCGTTTAATGCTGCCAATACTTCGGCTGTAACATCTTCCATGCGTACTAATATAGAAGCAGTAAGACCTGGATTAGGCAATTCTTCTTCCATACTGTAAGCCCAAAAGCCATCGCGTAAGTAATCATGTTCTACTGTTGAATGTTCTTGTATTTGACCATAACCACAGTGGTGATTGGTAGTCAAAAGACCTTTATCTGATACTATTTCGGCAGTACAGAAGTGCCAAAATGGACTACCTGCATTACCCAATCCTACTATAGCATCTTTTATACAGCTTTGGTTGATGTTATAAATATCGTCGGCTGTAAGTTTGAAGCCTTTTTCTTGCATATCGCTGTAGTTTTTACCTATAAGCGATAATAACCACATACCTTCGTCTGCTTTAGCAAAACGTGGTGTAAGCATAAGCATTCCTAATGCCAGTGCCCAAAATTTCATTTTCATATTCAGTGTGTTTTTTATTTGTTATTATTTATTCAATTATATATGTATCGTGTTCTTACAACATTTTTAAGAACGATACTTCTTTATCTGTCAATACTCTCCAATGTCCTCTTGGAAGGTCTTTTTTGGTAAGTTCGGCAAATAATACACGGTCTAGCTTACATACTTCATAGCCCATTGCTTCAAATATACGACGTACTATTCTGTTTCGGCCAGAGTGTAATACTACACCTACTACATTACGTTTTTCTCCATTACCTACATATTGAACATCATCTACTCGTATTTCTCCATCTTCAAGCATCAAGCCTTCTCTCATTTGTTGCATATCGGCATGGGTAAGGTTTTTATCCAACTCTACATGGTATATCTTTCTTGCTCCTGTCGATGGGTGTGTAAGCTTTTTAGCCATATCTCCATCGTTGGTAAACAGTAATACTCCTGTAGTGTTTCTATCCAAACGTCCCACAGGATATATACGTTCTTTGCAAGCATTTTCTACAAGCATCATCACTGTTTTTCTGTCTTGAGGGTCGTCGCTTGTAGTTATATAGCCCTTAGGCTTGTTTAGCAATACATAACGTTTCTTTTCAGACATCAAACGTTCGCCACCATAGTTGACTACATCATCAGGTTTAACCTTATAACCCATCTGTGTCACTATTTCGCCATTTACACTTACTACTCCACTGGCTATAAGCACATCAGCTTCGCGACGCGAACATATACCTGCATTAGCTATATATTTATTTAAGCGTGTACCATCTTCGGCTTTCTTTTCTGGTTTTGGGGTCTGTCTGTACGACTTGCCATAAGGTCTTGTTTCGTAAAAGTTTGTTTCATCATCGTAGTCAAAACGTGTTCTTTTACCCTTGTTGTTATACTTGTCGTTTTTTCTATCGTTGGTTCTACGAGGTCTTCTTTCAAAAGAATCTTCTTCATCGTAGCTTTTCCAACCTTTGTGTTCCGACTTATTTTTGCCAGAAAAATCTTTACCATAACCTCTGTCTGAACCCTTGCCTCTGAAAGAGCCCGACGATGGCTTACGATCTTTGTAGTCGCGATTTTCTTTACCTCCTTTATAAGAGCTTTTAGAGAATGATTTTACCTCGTCAGAATCAGCATCAAACCAGGTACTTTCGTACGATTCTTCTTTCTTATAACTAGGTTTTCTACGTTCGGAAAACGATGTTTTTGAACCATATTTTTTATCATCGTTTCCTTTGAATGATTTAGAACCATAACTGTTCTTACGTTCTCTGAAATCGTCAGATTTCCTTGTTCTGTTTCCACCATCACGGCGGGTGTTGTTTCTTCTATTTTCCATAAAACTGTTTTATGTATAAGCAATCACTGCTTATTCTTTTTATACTATATATATAATATTATTGTTTCTTTGTTTTCTTTGTTTTACTGCCCAAATTTCATGGTATACCACGATAGGTTTTCCAATGCCTGAGTGTCTAACACTATATAGATTTCTTCAGCCATCATAAGGAATATTTTCAAGTCCCTTTTTGCCAGCCACTCAATGGCTTTCTCATCTTTTCTGCATGCCAATGCAAAACGTATATTTACTTCGGCAGCAGCCTTAGCAATCCACATTCGGGCTTTTTCTTCGCCATCTATGGCATTAGACAGTATAGCCAACCACTCGTATTTGTACTTAAAAAGCCACTTCATGGCATCTATGTCGCCCCTTATGGCATTAGAAAATGCTGCCAACTCGGGGTAGCCATTATCCAACAGCCATCTGAAAAAGTCTTTCCTGCCTTTTATCGACTCTAACAGTGCCAGAAGTATCTTTATATCGTATTTTTCAAGTCCTATAGCCATACATCTATTATATCTGCCTAAGGAAGAGGAAGAGCATATAACATACTCTTATCTATTCTTTTACCTCTTTCAAAGCCTCTCTTAGTTTAGCTTCCAATTCGTCTAAAAGTTCAGGATTGTCTTTAAGCAGTTGTTTTACGCTTTCTCTGCCTTGACCCAATTTAGTTTCGCCATAGCTAAACCATGAACCACTTTTTTTGATGATTCCTGTATCAACACACATATCAACTACTTCGCCTGTTTTAGAAATACCTTCTCCAAACATAAGGTCAAATTCAGTAGTACGGAAAGGTGGAGCTACTTTATTTTTAACTATCTTGACTTTTACTCTGTTGCCTATATGATTTTCTCCATCTTTTATAGCCTGAGTACGACGAATATCTATACGTACAGAAGCATAAAACTTCAAGGCATTACCACCTGTAGTAGTTTCAGGATTACCAAACATAACGCCTATTTTCTCGCGCAACTGATTGATAAATATACAGCAACATTTAGTCTTACTGATGTTGGCAGTAAGTTTTCTTAATGCTTGCGACATCAAACGGGCTTGGATACCCATTTTGCTGTCTCCCATTTCTCCTTCTATCTCACTTTTGGGAGTAAGGGCTGCCACCGAGTCTATAACTATAATATCTATGGCACCCGAACGGATAAGATTATCGGCTATCTCCAATGCTTGCTCTCCATTGTCGGGCTGAGATACTAAAAGATTGTCTATATCAACACCTAAAGACTTTGCATAAAAGCTGTCAAAAGCATGTTCGGCATCGATAAAAGCAGCTATACCTCCTTTTTTCTGTGCCTCGGCTATAGAATGTATAGCCAATGTAGTCTTACCAGACGATTCTGGTCCATAAATCTCTATTATTCTGCCTTTTGGAAGACCACCTATACCCAATGCGTTATCCAACCCTACACTACCTGTCGAAATGCTTTCCAATTCTTCTATTGGTGCATCTCCAAGCTTCATAATAGCTCCTTTACCATAGTTTTTTTCTATCTTATCTATGGTACTTTGCAATATTTTCAACTTTTCCAGCTTTGCGGCTTGAGCATCGTTAACTTCTTTTGCCATGTATATCAGTATTTTATTTTATAATATATTCTATTTATCCAATCTACAAATATACACATTTTTTTTGGATTGTAAGAGGCTATTGAGGAATTTTAGCAGTAAGAGGTTTTTGAGCCATGAGCTTTGAGTTTTGAGTTCGATTTTAGGTTTAAGGCAAGACAGCATCTATACCTTATATACTTTTTATACCAAGATACATATATACTCAGAGCCTGCTAAAAGCTAAGTACAAAAAAAAAGGAAGCAGAACGCAAATGTTCCACTTCCTTAAAAACTCTAAATGATAGATCTTTTTAGAAACTAACCTTCGAAACCGCCGCCGCCATTTCCGCTATTTTCGCCATTTGATGGGTTATTAGGTTCTACTGCCTCATTTTCATCTCCTTCAGGCAGTTCTACACCTTCATTAGAAGTATTTGTAACACGCTCGTACACTTTGTTTTCAGCGGTCAAATCCAAACATTTCCACACTCCATCAAGTTCTACGTCTACATTATCCAATTTTGTTTTCAGAGTAGTAGACGGACGGAAGTTGATTTTCAATCCTCTAAGCTGGTGGACACCTGCTTCGGCTGCTGTTTTAGCCACTGTACTTTCGCAGCTAATGCTAAAGATACCGAAATCAGGAAGTTCTATGCTGTGACCGTTTAGTAAGTGGTTTTCTATAGCCTCGACAATAGCTACCAATGCAGCTTCCATATAGGCCTTAGGTACATAGCTGTTCTTGCTACACGATTCTACCAACGAATTTCCTTTAATTGTGCTGTAACGCACAGGATACAACTTGTATCCGCCTTCTACGGAATCACTCTTTAAGTAATTCACGTTTTGTTCTAACGATTTTACAACTATTTTACTCATAATTACTTTATTTATTTGTTTGTTATTGAATTTGATTAAATTTGTTTACTTATATTTTCTATTTTACTACATTTCTGAAAACATGAAAAAGACCATTCCTATTTTAGGTTCCTCGAACGAATAAAGTTCTCCATTCTCATTCTTGCTCACTTTGTAGAGGATTTTCGAGTTCCTACTATCCCCATTCAGTGCTGTTCTAAATGCTCTTTCAAACGTAGTTTGATTCACTTCCCTTCCCTTAGCATTGCAATATAGCTTATATAAGTCTTCTTTTGTAGCTCCGCTTTTAAACGTTGCTTTGAACATTTTTTCCACTTTTTTCCATAAATTTTGCGTTTTTTTAAAGACAACTTCATTTGCCAACACGTCTGTATTAGATATTTTATGCAGTACATCCCCTTTCAACACCTCGTTATACTCGGCACCGAACAGTTGCATTTTCTTTCGCATCATGTAGTTGGCACAATTAACAGCAAAATCTACGGCGTTTTTACTAATGGGCTGTAACTCATCATTACCTTCATTTTCGAGAATATGGAAGATAACACCACATCTGGCAGCTTGTTTAGCAGTTCTGAACTTAAAGTTCTCAAATGCCAAATTACCCGTTTTTTCAGCTGTATCCTCAATATACATTATCCATTCGTGAATAGCTTTCAACAACTCTTTGTATGTACCTATTTTATTTTTGTAGTCTTCGCCATACTTTCTCATTTGCTTTACAGCTCTATCAATGGCATCGTTCAACGTATCTTCCGTTTCTATAACATCGTCTAAATCAAAGTCCCATACAGCCCTATCTCTGCAGACTTTAGTTGGTGGCAAATCCACTATTATCGGACGATTTAAATAACCCTCTGTCATTTTCGTCTTAGTTGTTCTTCCATTTTTATCTAATCGGAACAAATCGTCGAGCATAGCACTGGTACCTGCCATATTTATGTTCCAAAGCACTTTTACTTTTCCTTTAGTAGCTCCCTGTGTTACATAGTCCGATTGATACATTTCATTGTCAAAACTTTTCAGTAGGGGTTTTAAGTAATCGAAGTGACCTCCGATTCCACAATTTCCCATTATTTGCTGTCCTTCGGTTTCATTAGTAAAGACGTGATGTTTATCTGCTTTTTTTAGTTTTGCCACTAACCCCTGCACAGTCGAACTTGTCCCAAAAGTTCTGTCATCATATTCACCTTTAGCTACTTCATCGTCATGCACACGTATCCAACTATTATATAAACTATTCAGCAGAACACTTTTCGAGTTCGAAGTAGGTGCTACTGCCATGACCCAAAAATTCAGTTTTGTAAGTTCGGATTTACTTCGAGGATTACGCTTCAAATAATAAAACTCTATATCATTAGCGTAAAAACCACAATAACTCAGTGTCAGAAACAATGTAGCTATCCTTTCATTAGTATTGGCACAATGTTCCAAGGTCTCTTTAATTCCGATAGGAAGTTTAGTCTTTTCCCAAAACTCTTCTTCGTCGAAGGGTACTGCGTCCATCACTGCTTCTGTTTCCAGTTCTTGTAGTATTTTCTGAAAATCGCCAGCCACATGGCTGCTCCCTTTCTTGTAATACTCTTCGGCACTCTGTATTATACGGTCTATCTCCTTGTCGTCAAGGCCATAGGTAGGCAGATATTTTTTTATCACATCTACTCCATAGTAATGCACCAAGCTGCAACACAGTCTCAACTCCTGACTGTTACGTTCGCCTACTACAAACTCCCCACCTTTCAAACTGATGTATCTGTCCAGTACATCCGTTATATGCACACCGTTGTAGGTAGCAGGGTCTGTTTCGCCGTTTGTTTCACCGTCTTTTTCTCCATTTTCAGCAGTGTTACATTCCACAGAAGATTCCTTGTGTTCTTCTTCGATAAGTTCTGTACTAAGATAGTCTTTTTCGAACAAATCTGGGGCTAAGTAGAAGAAATAATCTCTCGGTACCAAGAAGCTGGCACGAGCTACGTCTTTACATGCTTCGTCTAATTCAAGACCCAACATTTCAGCCATCCAATGCTGGTTCGAAACAATGTCGACATACTTCTTTTGAGCCACTACTCTTAGCCCTTTTCTGCTTGGGGTTTTGTGCACCACCACTATACCCAGCTCCTCTATACGAGGCTCGATAGCACTGTGATAAAGAGCATCCAAATCTTCGAAAATACCATCAAAATCCGTCATAAACAGACCATTTGGGATAGCATTTTCGTTGCTCCTTTTCTTACCCTCAAAACTTGCCTGCCACACCATTACGGGCAAATTCTTCTTGGAATTTTGAAAAGCAGCGGTCTTTTTCAGCACCTCAAGCTCTTCGGGTGTGTTAACACTTGGTGTATCAGGTATTCTTTCTACAGCGTTTTTCAATTCGGGAGCGTTAATCAATTGCTCCAACTCTTCCATACTATCAATAGTATGTACTCTCTGGTCAGCTCCGCTGACGTTGGGCATGTAGCCCATCTTTAAATTTTTTTTAATCATTTTGAATATTTATATTTATGTACAGTCCTCAAAAAACAATATTATATTTTGATTTCTGTACTGTTAGTTTCTCTGTGATTTCAATGTACTCTCGTCCTACCCTAAGGGTCGACACTTATTTGCGCATCAATTAGCGTACCAATGGCGAGTTTGAGGCGTTTTATATGTCAAAAATTCATACATTCTGCCGAAATGTCAGTGAAAAGTTGTGTATTTTTCATTTTTTGGATTTTTTTCGCTCAGAGATGTGAAGAAGATTACTTCAATCTTCCCCACACCGGAAGCGAATACTAAATATAAACTCCAAATGATTATACAACAAAAGCTGACATGCTTTTTATTTTCTTATGCAAAGATACGAATTTTTTCTGACATACGCAAGCCAATAAGTAAAATCCTTAGACTTTAATATAAGAATCCTTAAAAAACAGGCTTTTCTTTTAGTTTTTTTTCATTTCACACCCTCGATAGGTCTTCAATCAAATCTTATGCAAAGATACGAATTTTTTCTGACATACGCAAGCCAATAAGTAAAATCCTTAGACTTTAATATAAGAATCCTTAAAAAAAAGGCTTTTACCTTAGAACACCCCTCTCTTCACCCCACCAACAACTTATTAATCAGGACAATACAAAAATACAACATTTTATTGAAAAATACAACAGAATAAAAGAATCATTTATGGCAACTTCTAAAAATTGCTTTGCAAGTGATTTGTGGAATTTTGCTAGAAAAGATTTCTACTTTCTTTTGATTGAGCATAGCGGGCTATGCGATTGAAAAAGAAATAGAAAGATTTCGGCAAAAAACGCAAAGCACGCAAAAGTTTCAAAGAACAGTCTTTTGTTTATCCGAAACGTGGAATTTTTAGTA
>JAFZDP010000011.1 GCA_017561155.1 Bacteroidales bacterium
AAAATAACTTTTATGGCGGAGGAAATAAACTTTTATGGCGGACTTCTGCTACTTTAGTAGAACCGATTGTTTATCGTCAATTTTATCCATAGCGGAAATCAAAACGCCCCGAAACAAAAAAAAGAGAGCGACTACCCTTAGTGTAACATACTCTCTCTCACGTAACAAAACAAAAACATTAGGTTTATAACATATTACATATGGCAACTTCTAAAAATTCCACGTTCTAGAAAATTGAATTGATTCCAGAAAGAACTTTTGCGTGCGTTGACTTCGTCGATGTTGCTATCGCTCGAAAGAGCTAATGCTTAGGCATTGCTCTTTACTCGCTTAATCGCAACGTTACGTTTTTTGTTGTAATCTTTCTATTTCTTTAGGGGTCGCATAGCACGCTATGCATTGCAAAGACGCACCTCGGTAAGACGCACCTCGGTACGTCTCTAGAAAAATTCCGCAAATCACTTGCAAAGCAATTTTTAGAAGTTGCCTAAAAAAAACAAAGCGTACCACTATAGGTGGTGGTACGGGGGGGTGGTACGCTGCCTAATAATGTGTACCATAATATCTTACAGCAAGTGTAGCGGCGTACCACCTTTTCGACTTATACAAAGGAGAATCTTTTTTATGATTTTTTCTTTTTTTAACTTATAATACATCATATTTAAAAGATGAACCTGATAATATATATATATATATTATCAAGTAGGTGAAAAATGAGTATACAACTCAAAAAGGTGGTACGCCGGTACACTCCACGCAAAACAATGAGCCACAAAACGTTAGATAGCGTACCACCCATGTGTACCACCCCCTATAGTGGTACGCCCAAAAGCCGGAAAATGTAGCTATCGGATTTTAACATTCTCCCTATCCCACTTTTTTTTACGTAAGTTTGAATATAGGCAACTTCTAAAAATTCCACGTTCGTACTAAGTTTATACACTCTTTTCTGAACTTTTTCGTGCTTTGACTTTGTCGATGTTGCTATCGCAACGTTGTGTTTTTTACCGAAATCTTTCTATTTCTTTAGGGGTCGTATAGCCCGCTATGCATTGCAAAGACACACCTCGGTAAGACGCACCTCGGTACGTCTCTAGAAAAATTCCGCAAATCACCGGCAAAGCAATTTTTAGAAATTGCCATAAATTATTAGTTATTAATTGATTCACTACTCACAACTCATGGCTCATGGCTCATAGCTCAAGGGGGGGGGGGTATGTATGCACTTTAAAAATATCGTTGTAACACTTAGAGTCACAGCGTCTTACAGGGCGAAACCATGTTTCGAAACTGTTTCGCTTATTTATTTAAACACTGAAATTCAACACATTAAGGAACAAAGTGTGTTTCGTGTGCTTTTTTTGTTCCATTTTTGTATGTTCGGCAACTTATTTAAGGCAACTTCTAAATTTCTACGTTTTAAGAATTTAGAAGTTGCCTTTAGCATTATCTTAAAAGGCTATCGAAATTCTTTGTAAGCAAATCTTTCACTTCGGACAACGGTACTTCGTGTCCCAACTCTTGTTGCAACGATGTTACACCTTTGTCCACAAATCCACATGGGTTGATGTAGCTAAAATACTTAAGGTCGGTATTTACATTGAATGCAAAGCCATGCATTGTTACATATCTCGAGGCTCTGACCCCTATGGCACAAATCTTTCTGGCCCGTGGCGAATCTTTTTCCAACCAAACACCTGTTGCACCGGCAAGTCTGTCGCCTTCTATATTGTAGTGTGCCAAAGTTCGGATAATGCATTCTTCTATATTGTATATGTAATCTTTAAGCGATAGGTTGAAGTTTTCCAAGTCCAACAATGGGTATCCCACTATTTGTCCCGGACCATGATATGTTATGTCGCCACCTCTGTCTATCGGATAGAACGAGGCATTGATTTTTTTCAAAAACTCTTCGTTTACCAACATATTAGACGGTTTGCCATGTTTTCCCAAAGTGTACACATGAGGGTGTTCGCAATAAACTATCTGCTGCATATCGGCTGTAGGTTGTTTATCCATCTTGGCAGCTATCATTGCATCAAAAACTTCTTGTTGTTGTTTCCACGCATCGGCATAGGAAATCAAATTCCAATCTACATATTTTATCATGACTATATATTCTATTTTATATTGTTTCGTTTATCGTGTTTCCCAATCTTCCAACTCCATTTCTCGACCATTGAGGATATTGATATAATTTTGATATCTTACTTCGTCGATGATACCATCGGCCACAGCTTGTTTCACGGCACAACCGGGTTCGTGTTCGTGTCTGCAATTGGCAAAACGGCAACCATGCAACACATTTCTCATTTCCGGGAAGAAATGAGAAATCTCTTCTTTCGAAAAGTTAACCATTCCGAACTCTTTTATACCGGGAGTATCTATAATGTATCCGCCTTGAGCGAAGGGAAATATCTCGGCAAAGGTGGTAGTATGCTTACCTTTCATGCTCCACTCCGAAACGTCGCCCACTCGCAGTTTCAGTTCGGGGTCGATGGCGTTTATGAGTGCCGACTTGCCTACACCCGAATGACCGGTAAAGAGCGTAGTCTTATCTTTGACCAGTTCTCTAACCTGATCGATATTGCGATTTTCGCGAGCCGATATTTCCAAACAACGGTAACCCACCTTTTCGTACATACCTTTTATCTCGTTGTGATATTCCCATAGTTCGTCGTTATACAAATCTATTTTGTTGAAAATAATAACGGCCGGTATATGATATGCCTCCGATGTTACAAGTATACGGTCGATAAAACCTGTAGATGTGCGAGGGAATCCCAACGTTACCACCAAACAGTTTTGGTCGATATTTGCTGCTATCACATGCGTTTGTTTCGACAGCTTTGTCGAGCGTCGCACTATACAGTTCTTTCGGTCTTTAATCTCTGTTATCACACCGGTATTGTCCGATGTTTCCACAATAAAGGACACTCTGTCGCCTACAGCAATGGGATTGGTGCTTTTATTTCCTTTCATTCTAAAGCTCCCCCTAAGTCTGCAGTCGTATGCTTGTCCTTCGGCACAAAGTACCTTGTACCAGCTACCTGTTGTTTTTATTACAAAGCCTTCCACTATGTTAGTTGTATCTCTATATTATTATTTCAATCTATCGGGGTTTTCTGTAATGAAACTAGCCCACGATTTTGTCTTAGCTTTCCTTGGTTTACCAACCACAGTTACCTCGGGAATGTCTTTTTGCAAGAAATGACAATAAGCCACTGCCAAAGCATCTGTAGCATCTAAATGTTTGGGCATATCAGAAAAGTTGAGCAACCTGCCAAGCATGGCAGCCACCTGCTCTTTAGAAGCAGCACCATTCCCGGTAATGGACTGTTTGATGCGTCTGGGTTCGTACTCGCAATATGGAATCTCTCTAGACAGTGCTGCGGCAATAGCCACACCTTGTGCTCTGCCCAGCTTCAACATCGACTGTACATTCTTGCCAAAAAAAGGCGCTTCAATGGCAAGATAGTCGGGATGATATGCATCTATTATCCTTATCATGGAATCAAATATATGCTTTATCTTCAGTTCGTGACTCTCAATCTTTTTCATATCAAGCACGTCCATAAGTATAAGCGAAGCCCTATTACCCTCTACCGCTATCAGTCCAAAACCCATAAGTTGCGTACCCGGGTCTACACCTAATATTATCTTCTCCAATATGTTATTATATTTATATGTTATCTGTTACTATTTGCAAAGATAATGTTTTTTCTTTTATCTGCACACATTTGCCTACATCGAACTTAAAAGGTTGCAACCTCTGGTGTCGCTAAAATCGAATCTACCTTGCACCTCGAAGCTGTCGTCGGCATACTGCCGGCCTATATCCTGAGTGGATATAAACGAACAAGAGTAAAGGTTTGCCAAGTCGATAACATCGATACCGCCTACCCTTCCTCTGCCTATCCTATAGCGTGGCGAATTGACATCGCGAATTGCAATCTTCATCCATGGCGGTGTATTGTATATGCCATTACCTTTTGAATATGCTTGAGAAAACAACTCCGTCATACCATACTCCGAAGCAATACTGTCGACACCCAAGCCTTTGGTAAGAATGCCATGAAGCTCCTCGCGAACCATCTCTTTTCGTCGGCCTTTCATGCCTCCCGTTTCGAACACCACAGCATCGCCAAGCGAAAAAGTTTCGGTTTCGACCAAGTCGAGAAGCGAATAACTGACACCGAACAATATCAACTTTTTGCCCAACTGCTTTGGGTTGCGAAGCAAGGATATAAGTTCGGGAGTAATGCTATCGTAAAACTTACTATGGCTGCAATTGGTTTGCTTGATAAGTTCCGACACCATAAATATAAGCGACGAATGAGTTTGGTGCAGATAGTTTGGCAGCAATGCCAATATGCAATACTGCGACGGATTGCCCCAAAACATTTCAAAGTCGCTAAGAAAACTACGAGTATAAAGCTGTGTAGTAAAGAAATAATGCTTACTTGTCACCATCGAGGTGGTAGCGCTACTCTGAAAATAATCAATAGACGGCTGAGTATACGATACGACTTTATTTGTTTTGAAACACTCGATAGGCAGGCAAGGAATATCCTCCCATCGAACAACACTTTCGACATCTACTTTTAGCAAATCTACAAAACGCCTATATAGTTCGTTGTTGCAATACTGAAACTTGAACACCTCTAATGCTACTTGGTTGAAGTCGTCGGCAGTTTGTATACCAAATATTTTATCTGTAAGCACTCTATCTATCATTACACAATAGTTTTATTACTTAAGCCTTTGGGCAAGCAAACCTACTTGCTGCTCGAAAGCTTTTGTTTCGTCTTGTATTTGAAGAATAAACTTATTAGTTTCGATAGTGCCTATTGCAGCTATCATCTCTTCGTCGTTTCGGTAGGTACATCTGCGAAAAGCATTATCGTAGTCTTTCTTCCTCGACACATATACCTGATTGTTTACATAGTTCTGTATCTCTACAGCACGGTTAAGTACGTCTGCCCAATGTTCGGCCGATAGTCTTTCTACGCCCAACACATCGCATAGCAATAAATAGGCATGGCATTGTTTGTCGTAGTCGTAACGCTGCCATAATATATTGTAACGTTCGTGAACATCTCTCCACGACGATAGTTCTCCACTCTTAATGTCTGCCACCAAAGCATCGAAATCGTCGGCTTTCAACAACTGTCCGCCTAAGTTTATCCAACAACGTTGTCGGTTGGCATTATGAGCAAGGTCGGCATGCAACGTATCGACAGAGGTGTCGGGATTTGTGGCAAAGTATTTAAGCATATTGCTCACGGCATAATACACCATCATATCTTTGTAGGCATTGTAAGCTTCGTACACCTTAATCATTCTAACCTTTCTACTTCCTTTCTCTACACCTTCGGCCAATATCTCTAAACCCTTCACAGCAGATTTGTCGCCGCTAAGCAACTCCTTACCTTTCGTTATCAAGTCTTGTTCGGACAAATGACCGGCATCTTGTCCTTGCTTCTGCAACCATGCTTTGGCAGTCCATTTTTCTAACAATGTACATGCAACCACAGCTTCCTCCATAGTATCGGGAGCATAGACATTAAACTCGATGTTTTGTAATTTGTTCTTTCTTTTATCTCTTGCAGCATACTTCCACGAATTGCGAGCAAGCGCATACATATTATATAGCCACCAATATGCCGGCATAACTTCCAACTCGTCTTTCGATGGGTTGTTGCTTATCAATGCAAACGGAAAAGGATTGTCTATCTCGGCCGGGTACTGACCTTTTGCCAACAAAGTATATGAAGCGAAACGGCACGAATGTTTAAGGCTGGCACAAAGACCGGGCCAAAAACCACGACCGGCTTGTATCTCGTTGTCGGGAGTACGGCTGTTGTGGTTCGACCCCACAGTAGCACCGGCTGCTATATTGGATTGACCCATGACAAGAGTTGCAATCAAAAAAGAATTGTTGTGATGTTGTTCGTGAGCAGGGAACACCAAATTGTTCAACACCTCGCAACAAGCTATAGTACTATTGTCGCCAACAAAGGAATCGATAAGACGGGCTCCATATTTAAGAGCTGAATTGTTTCCTAACACAAAGTTCTCGGCAATGCACGAATAGTACAAATGACAACCAAAACCTACTATACCATTCTTTAGTATCACACCTTCGCCAACAACGGTAGGTTCTAGTTCGGACGACTTGATGGTAATATTCCTCAACTTATTCGCCCCTTCGACAGTACAACACTCTCCTACCTTGACATCGACAACAGACATAGTATTCTTTATAATAGTATTGTTGCCTATTGTACCATAGTAGCCACGTTTGCTATCCACAGTTTGTTGGGTAAGTTCGACAAGTTGGGCTTGTAGATGCTTGTCGTCGATATACTTTGCCCACATATAAGCATCGGCAGCTATCATATCTTCGAAAGGTGCTATCTCTCTGCCTCCGGCTTCATTCATAACGGTAAGCACTAATCTACTGTCGGCCGACTCGCCATCTTTCACAACACCATTACCAAACTTGGCATTGCTTGATGTCGTCATTTCTTTTATGTTGAACAAAATACATTCATCGCCTACAATGTAGTTTGCCAAAAAGTTTACATTATGTACCGCAACATTGTTTCCCAAATCGACCGAAACAATTGTACTATTGCTGATACCTATAGGCAAACTCAAATCGTCGTGGCTCAATGTACCGCAACCTACGTCGCCTATGCGTACCAAACCATAAAACTTGGTGTCGCGAATTGCATTGGCATCGAATACATCGGTCACCAACACATCGTCCCAATTGCTTGAATAGTTAGCGTTTGCTCGCAATTGCTCAACTTCGGCAGGTGTAAGATGTCGCCACTTTTTATCTAAAGCCTTTGCCTGCTTGTCGCGAATATAATATTCGTTTTCGCCTTGCGGCAAAAACTCTTGTGGTACGAATCCTTTACCTATTACAGTATCTTTTATTAGTGCTACCTTGCTCATGATAATATATATCTTTAATTATTTAGTACCGGTATGACCGAAGCCGCCTTCGCCTCGCTCTGTTTCGGTAAGTACTTCTACTTGTTCCCATTCTGCCTTTTCGTGTTTGGCTATAACCATCTGTGCAATACGTTCGCCATCTTCTACCACGAAATCTTGATCGGACAAGTTTACCAATATCACACCTATCTCGCCTCTGTAGTCGGCATCTATAGTACCCGGAGTATTAAGTACTGTTATACCTTTCTTAAGAGCCAAACCACTACGAGGACGCATCTGAGCTTCGTAGCCTTCGGGTAGCTCTATATACAAGCCGGTCTTTATCAAAGTACGTTGTAGAGGCTTAAGTGTTATACTGCCTTCCGGCAAAAAAGCTTTTATATCCATACCTGCCGACAATGCAGTAGCATACTGTGGCAATTGGTGATGGGATTTATTTATAATCTTTATCTTCATATAGACGTGTGTGTATTATATATTAATTCAAAAAAAGGTTTTAACAACACCCTGAAGTATCACTAAAACCTTTTATTCATATCATCATTAGTTTATTGGCGGATAAGTACTTCGTCAATCATACCATATTCTTTTGCTTCCATGGCAGTCATCCAATAATCACGATCTGCATCTTCCCAGATTCTTTCGTAAGTCTGACCCGAATGGTGAGCAATAATATCATAAAGTTCTTTCTTAAGTTTACCTATCTCGCGAGCTGTAATTTCTATATCGCTAGCTTGACCTTCGGCACCGCCCATAGGTTGGTGGATAAGTACTCTGGAATGAGGTAATGCTGTACGTTTGCCTTGTTTTCCGGCACACAACAATACAGAAGCCATCGATGCTGCCAAGCCTGTACATATAGTTGCAACATCAGGGTTGATGTATTGCATAGTGTCGTATATACCCAATCCGGCATAAACCGAACCTCCCGGAGAGTTAATATATATTTGAATATCTTTTGTGCTATCAACAGATTCTAAGAATAGCAACTGTGCTTGTATTACATTAGACACTGTATCGTCGATAGGAACACCTAAAAATATAATTCTATCCATCATCAATCTAGAGAATACATCCATCTGTGCAACGTTTAGTTGACGTTCTTCTATAATTGTTGGGTTTAGATAGTTTGTAGTTATCGATGTGTATTTATCGAATGTTGTACTACTTATTCCTTTATGCTTTATAGCATATTTGCGAAATTCGTTTTGCATAATATTATTATGTTTATGAGTTGTTGTTATTTTACTTTCTATTCTTTATCTACCTATTGTCTGTTAGTAAAACAATAGCATCTATATTTTGATTTATTCTTTATCCAACAAGTTTGGACGACGTTGTTTGGTACGTTCTATCGATTGGTCGTATCGCCATTGGTCAATCTTTGCATGGTTTCCCGACAATAATATATCCGGAACCTTCCAACCTCTGAAATCTACAGGACGAGTGTAGACCGGTGGCGATATAAGATTATTTTGAAACGAATCGGATAGTGCCGAAGTTTCATCGCTGAGCACTCCCGGTATAAGTCGTATAACCGAATCGGATATTACAGCAGCTGCCAACTCGCCTCCCGTCAGCACATAGTCGCCGATAGATAATTCCAATGTTACAAAGTGTTCGCGTATTCTTTCGTCTATACCTTTGTAGTGACCACAAAGAATCATAATATTGTCAAGCATCGACAAACGATTGGCACGTCCTTGACCTAACAGCTCGCCATCGGGTGCTGTATATATAATCTCGTCGTATTTACGTTCTTTTTGTAATCCCTCTATACACAATGCCACAGGTTCTATACCAATAACCATACCTGCACCTCCACCATAAGCATAGTCGTCGACACTGCCATAGTTGTTTTGCGAATAGTCGTGCAAGTCGTGAAAATGTACTTCTACCAACTGTTTGTTTTGAGCTCTCTTCAGTATCGACTCTTCAAAAAAAGACGACACCATTCGAGGAAACAATGTTATAATATCCAACCTCATATAGTTCTTTCTCCCCTCTCTTTATATGTTTCGTTATAGTTATCTCAACTTCAATCTTTGTCCCGGACGAATTATACTATTCTTCCTCAACCCGTTTAGTCGGCAAAGATTAGCCACTGTAGTACCATTTCTGCGAGCTATAGCTCCCAAAGTATCACCTTTTCTAACTTTGTAGTAGGTAGCACCACCGCCACCACTACTTGCATATTGATTAGATGCTTTCTTACGGAAACACGAAGCTGTCAACATCAAAGTATCACTTTTCAATTTGTGTCCGGCCTCGCTAAAATCGATAATTATATCGGGATTGATAGCAGCTCCCAAATAACGTGTTTCGAAATGTAAATGACTGCCATACGAACGGCCGGTATTACCTGCCAATCCTATTTGTTCGCCGGCTTTAACCTTCTGTCCACACTCTACCTGTATCTTAGACAAGTGTGCATAGTAGGTTTCCAAACCATTGTCGTGACGTATAACCACCAAATTACCATACGACTTGTTGAATTTTGCCACGCGTATAACTCCATCGAAGGTAGAATATATAGGAGTACCTGTAGGCAAAGCCAAATCTATACCATAGTGAAACCTACGACGACGCGGTCCGAATCTGGAACTAATACGATACGATTCGGCCGGATGTGCATACACCTGACCTTTCAGTGGGTTCACCAGTGGAATAGGAGTAGTATCCTTTTTGTTCGAAAAATCTACCTTGGGATAATGTATAGTATTATTGTCGAAACTTGCATATAAAATGTCTTCTTCGTTTTCTGCACCTTCGTCTTCATCATAGCCTTCGGTATATTCGTACACCACACTATCGGGAGTAAGACGTTGTTGTAGCACTTCTTCAAACACAACCTCCAACGTATCCACTTCTTCAAAAATTGTTTCTAACGAATCCGGCTTGTACGACTTGCTTTGAGCTTGCACGGCAGTTGCCGACAACAAACCACAAAACATAATCAGTATGCCTATTATATTTTGACATTTTATATTCACCTTCATATCTTTGTTTTGCTTATATCCTACTCTTGTTTATGTTACGAGACTATTTTGCCCACCTAACGAATTTGCAAAGATACAACTTTTTGTTGAAAATACCAAAAAAGGTCTGCAACATTGTATTGCAGACCTCTATATTGCAAATGTAAAATATTTACCTAAAGCAATTTATACTATAGTCTTTAACTATTTTATACGTTCAGAATATTCACCTGTACGAGTATCTACTTTTATGCGTTCGCCTTGTTCGATGAACAATGGAATACGAACTTTAGCACCTGTATCTACTATAGCATCTTTCATAGCATTTGTAGCAGTGTTACCTTTTACACCCGGTTCGGTATAGGTAATAGTCATTTCTACAAATGGAGGTAATTCGCAAAGTAGTGGAGTTTCGTTGTCGGCATGAACGGTCATTTCCACATATTGGTTTTCTTTCAAAAACTGAGGAGCGTTGATTAGCTCTTCAGGAATAGCTATTTGTTCGAAAGTTTCTGTATGCATGAAGTTGTAACCCATATCGTCTTTGTACAAGAAAGTATAAGGTCTTCTTTCTACACGTACCACATCAATTTTAGCACCCGATGGGAATGTGTTTTCAAGCATACGACCAGTTTTTACGTTACGCATTTTAGTACGTACAAAAGCTGCTCCTTTTCCAGGTTTTACATGCAAGAATTCTACTATAGAGTAGATGTCGTTGTTAAATACAATACATAATCCGTTTTTAATATCTGCAGTAGTTGCCATATCTTATTAAATGTTTTATATGTTTTTAATTTATTTACTCTTCGTTTTTATTTGTCATATCTTCCAACACTTGTGTTAGTCGGCGCAAATCGTCTTTCAGTTCTTTGTTTTCTATTCTCAGCTCGGCACATTCTGCACGTTCCGACAAGTATTTAAAAGCAATAGAAAGCACCAAACCAAGCATCGAAAGGTGTGGGTTTTTCATCAGAAAAGCCACCAAACATGTTGTCGCAAGTAGTATCCACGACAAGTATAAATACAGCTTTTTAAGCGTTCCCTTTTTCATCTTTAATCCTTTAATTTGAATTTGCAAAGGTACATATATTTTGCAAATCTTGCAAGAAAGTAGATGTTTTTTTATTTATATTCTTTGATAATTCAAAAAAGGGGTGTAAATTTGCGGAAAATATATAGAAAATTAATCACATAAAAATTCACTGAAAATGAAAAAGTTATTCATTTCTTTAGCTACATTATCGGCAGTAATTTTGTCGAGCTGCTGTGGCGACAAAGAAAAAGACGCAAACAAAAAAACAGAAATGCAACAATTAGTAGAATCGTATGCACCGGTAAAACTTACTACAGATTTGAGCGTGCTTAGCGAAAAAGAACGTGCCATGTTGCCTATATTTCTTCAAATTGGCGAAATCATGGACGAGTTATTCTGGCAACAATCGTTTGGCGATAAAAGTGTGTTAGACACTATCAGCGACCAATATGTACGCGAATTTGCCATGATTCAATATGGTGCTTGGAACCGTTTGGATTGCGAAAAACCATTCGTTCCGGGTTTTGGTGAAAAACCCAAAGGTGCAAACTTCTATCCGGCTGATATGACTAAGGAAGAGTTTGACGCATTGCAAGATCCGGAAAAAGAAAGTCTTTACACTATTATTCGTCGCGACGAAAATGGTGCTTTGAAGGTGATTCCTTACCGCGAAGCATACGCCGAAAAATTGGCTGTAGTAGACTCTCTTATGGGCGAAGCTATTGCTTTGGCAGAAGATCCTGGTTTGAAAAACTATCTTGAAAAACGCCGCGAAGCTTTCCGCACCGACGATTATTTTGAAAGCGACATGGCTTGGATGGATATGAAATCTAGCAAATTGGATTTCGTTGTAGGTCCTATCGAAAACTACGAAGACGCTCTTTACGGATACAAAACTGCTTACGAAGCATTCATATTGGTTAAAGACGAAAAATGGAGCAACGACCTTGCTAAATACACCAAAATGCTTCCCGAACTTCAAACATTGCTTCCCTGCGATCCTAAATACAAACAAGAAGTACCGGGAACAGAATCTGACTTAAACGTTTACGATGTAATATACTATGCCGGCGATTGTAACTCGGCAAGCAAAACCATCGCTATCAACCTTCCTAACGACGAACAAGTTCAACTTAAAAAAGGCAGCCGTCGTTTGCAACTAAAGAACGCCATGAATGCTAAATTCCAAAAAATACTTATGCCTATAGCTGAACAATTGATAGCCGAAGAACAATTGGATAATGTAAAATTCGACGCTTTCTTCAGCAACGTATGTTTCCACGAAGTAGCTCACGGACTTGGTATAAAGAACACCGTTACAGGCAAAGGCAAGCTACGTCAAGCTTTGAAAGAACAATACAGCGGATGGGAAGAAGCTAAAGCTGACATCTGTGGTTTGTTCATCACTCAAACTTTGATAGAAAAAGGCGAAATGACTGAAATAACCGTAGAAGATGCTTACGTTACTTTCATAGCAGGTATATTGCGCAGTGTACGCTTTGGTGCAACCGAAGCTCACGGTATTGCCAATATGATGTGCTTCAACTATATGGAAGACAATGGTGCTTTCAGCCGCAACGCTGAAGGAAAATACGTTATAGACGTAGAAAAATCTAAAGAAGCTTTGAAAACATGGTCGGCTATGATTCTTGAAATAGAAGGCGAAGGCGACTACGATCGTGCTAAAGCATACGCTGCAGAAAATGGAGTTGTTCGCCCATCGTTGCAAAAAGACCTTGACGTGATTGCAGGTGCAAATATCCCTGTTGATATTCTTTGCGTACAAGGTGCCGAAGTATTAGGTTTGTAATTTTTCACTCCTCAAAACATATACAAAAACGAGGCTGTCCGGTAGCGGAACCGCCTCGTTTTTTATTTATACACATCGGCAAATATTTTCTAATCGATAGTTTAACACTTACTTCATCTGTACCATATCCGGGAAAAATAACACCCTACTATCAGTTTCGGCAAACCAGGGTATGAATACACTGACAGTATACCATCAAAAAACAGACAGTAGAGTAACAGAAAAAGGGTAAACCTTCGAATTATTTTTCCATCGCGATACAGCTACCCCCTACATCGCGATGCAGACAAGCTTTCATCACGATGATTTTTCACCTACATCACGATGAAAAAAACTTTCCTCCTCGATGTAATTTTTGCAAATACGTTATGCAAAAATGCCACAAAACGGGCAAAAGTTAAAATACCGGCAAATCGTTTACCCAAAGCAACAAATTATTATTGTTTTTCAATAACAAAATTGCTCCAAAAACAATGCATTTACACCGGTATTAAAAATATATTTATCAACAAATTAAACACCACAAAAGAATAGAAAAATCTTATTAAGTTTTTTTTTCTTTGGGGTACGAATAAAAATGCGTAACTTTGCAGAGCTTTTTATAATATAGAGTATATAGTTTAAAATAATAGATTACAGATAATTACAAAATAAAGAAACAGTTATTAATTAATTCATTTATTAACAAATTTAATTTTTATCATGAAAAAATTCCTACTGAATTTGTTGTTCTTGGCACTTTTTGTTCCATGGGCAACTAAAACAAATGCACAATGCGACAACAATGCCGAGATGTGTGCAATTACTGTTTACATGATGGATTCGTACGGAGATGGCTGGAATGATAACAGCTTGGAAATCTACCAAGGCAGCACTCTTCGTGGAACTGTAACTTTGGCCAGCGGTAACAGCAGTGGAAGTGCCGACGTATTGGTATGTCCCGACTCTATCCGCTTGGAATGGGTTCATGCGTCGCATAGTGAAGAATGTGGTTTCGTTATTGTAGACGGAACAGGCGACACCCTATACCAAGTAGCTACAGGTTCTTTGACAAACAATTCTCGCTCCTTTGGCTCGGTACTTCCTTCGTGCCCAAGTTGTGCCAGACCTGGCAACTTTGCAGTAGCAAGCAGCGACACCAACAGTCTTACACTATCGTGGCAAGGTCCTACCAATGCTGCCACCTACGAAATAGTGTATGGTCCTGCCGGTTATGATCCTGAAACATTGTACAACGACCCTATGCTTGGCATAGTAGTCAGCAACATTACAGGACAAACCACTACTATCAACAATGTGCCGGCCGGCATATTGCTAGATTTCTTTATACGTACAAATTGTAGCAATGGCGACAATAGTATTTGGACTTCTCTTAACAATGTTGCACTTGGCATTCACACCATGGCAGCAAACAGTACAGACACTTTGGTAACTTGTGCTGCTGTAATATGCGACGATGGTGGAATTTCTGGCAACTATTCAAACAACAACAATAGTACTCTATATCTATACCCTGCTTCTGCCGATTCTGTTATAAGAATTTCAGGAACAATAATAACTCAAGCCAATAATGACTACCTATACATATACGATGGTATTGGAACATCGGGAACTCTTCTATTCTCAGGTTCCGGCGAAATGACCATCGACCCTATTTCGTCTGAATCGGGCCCTATCACAATAGTATTCACTTCGAATGGCTACACCAATAAAGCCGGATATATACTAAGTGTTAGTTGTGCCGAAGCTCCTGCTTGTCCAAGAACATTGCCTCTACAAGTAGCTTCGCTAAGCAATACAGAGGCTACTATTTCGTGGCAAGATACTACTTACTCTTACGCTTACACCCTTGAATATGGCCTTGGCAGTTTTGAAGAAGGCAATGGTACCGTTGTTTCAACTTCAGACACTGTATACTACCTAAGAGGATTACAACCAAACACCGAATACATGGCTTATGTAAGAGTAGAATGTCCTCTAGGAGGATATAGCAACAGCCAATCTATAAGATTCCGCACTACCCGTTGCGAACCTATACCTCTTGAAGACCTACCTTTGATAGAAACATTCGACAATAACGGCTTAGACTCTTGTTGGACTATCCTATCGGAAGATGATGGAGTTGAATTCTCGAACGGTGTTATGGATTTCTATGCTTATTATTCTTATGCAGCAATAGCAGCTCCTGCAATGGCAGAACACGTTAGTACATTCCAAGTTTCATTCAACTTGAAAAAAATGTATTCTTCCAGTTCGGCAGACGTAGAAGTAGGTATTATGGGTAATCCTAACGATATAAACACTTTCGTTGGAATATCGACTGTATCTGCATTGTCTAACAGCGAATGGAACCGTGTTAATGTATTCTTGAACGAATACGATGGCGATGGCAAATTCATAGCATTGCGTGCTGCCAACGACTATAGTTATGTTTACATAGACAGCCTTGTTATAGAATTATTACCAGCTTGTTCGGCACCAAATAATCTACGTGCAAGCAACATAGGTCCTAATTCTGCTATATGCAGATGGGAAGCCGGTTCTATAGGTTCTGCTTCGCAATACGAGGTTGAAATATCAGAACATGGCACAAACAACTGGACTTACGATGTTGCTGATGGCAATTTCTACTCTTTCAACAACTTGGATTTGAACACTATTTACGATGTACGTGTAAAAGCTATATGCAACGACGGAGAAGCCGAATATGCTAATATGTCGTTCCGCACTTTAGGTTGTACCGGTCCGGGAGTGGTTGATACCAACATTGCTCCTACCCCTGTTTTCGTTGGCGACTCGTCTAGCTCGATCAACACTAACATGAACGTTCCTTTGCGTCTTTTCGAAAAATATAATTATAGTCAGCAGATATTTACTGCAGACGAACTAGATGGTATTGGTACAATAACAGGTGTTGGTTTCAAAAAAACCACCGGCGAAGATCACACAAGAAAGATATCTGTTTATATGGCTACAACAAGCCAAAACAATTTGTCGTCCGGTTTTATTTCCGACGCCGACTTTGTATTGGTATATAGTGGCAACTATACATTTACCAATGGCTGGAATCGTATCAATTTCACCACAGCATTCCCTTACGGTGGAGCCGGCAACGTAGTTCTTGCCATGACAGACTCTAGCTCTACTACAGCATACGCTATGTTCTCTACCCACTACACAGGAAATGACGTTATGGCTCTATATACATACAATAGTACTAGTGCTTATCATTCAACACCTACCACTGGAAGTTATTATACTCCTGATTATTATGACAATAAGAGAAACAACGTATTCTTCTATTCTTACCCATGCGACACAGCAGCTGTAAGTTGTGCTGCACCATTGGCTACAGTAATCGAAGCTAATGCTACTTATGCTACAATAGCATGGGCTGCAGGTGCCGGCGAAGAAGAATGGAAAGTAGAATATAAAGAAGAATCTGCTACCGATTGGATTGTAGCTACCGCTTCTACTACAGCTACATCGTATGTATTGACAGGTCTTGATGTAAATGTAAACTATGTAGCTCGCGTTTCGGCTTTGTGCGGAACAACTACAATGTCTACTACAGTAAACTTCACTACTTCTTGTGGTATGATTTCTACATTCCCATTCGTAGAAAACTTTGACAATGTAACAGGTCGTATTCCTGCATGCTGGGATTGGTACAGCAACGCTCAATCAGGAAACACATGGCCTGCTGTTACTTATTTCGAATCATTCAGCGGTGGCAAATCGTTGAGATTAGATTGCTACGATTATCACGACAACACAACTCTATCGTATGTTACCCTACCTCAAATAGACGTAGAAACACAGTCGATATCTGACTTGCGTATAGAATTCAAAATGTTGAAAACCGACGATTTTTACGAAGAGTTTGCTGTTATCGTAGGTGTTATGACCGACCCAACCGATAGCAACACATTCCGCCCTGTTGATACTGTATTTATTTCTGCCAACGAAATATGGCAAGATGCTGAAGTATTGTTCAACAACTACAACGGTACCGGTTCGTATATAGCTCTTATGAGTAGACCATTTTACGATGAAAACACAAACGATGTATACATCGACAACGTAAAAGTAAGCCTTATACCAAACTGTATCAGACCTACAGATATCAGCATAGAAAATGCTTCGGCCAACTCTGCCGATATAACATGGGCTGCTACCGGTGCTTCTTCTTATATAGTAGAATACGGAGTAAGTGGTTTCCAACGTGGCAATGGAACCAAAGTTACTACAAGCACCAACTCTATCACTCTTACAGGTCTTACAGTAGCTACAAACTACGATGTATATGTTCGTGGATTGTGTGGAAGAGATAGTAGCGAATACTCGTTCCCTGTTTCGTTCTATACAAACTGTGGTACTATAAGCACATTCCCTTATACCGAAAACTT
Organism: Bacteroidales bacterium; assembly: GCA_017561155.1. Classification (GTDB taxonomy): domain Bacteria; phylum Bacteroidota; class Bacteroidia; order Bacteroidales; family P3; genus HGM05376. The sequence continues at coordinate 17,200 of JAFZDP010000011.1, forward strand.
TGATACTTGGGCAACTTCAGGCCTACAAGTTCCTCAATGCTGGACTCCGGGAAATAATAACGACCCTACAATCTACACATATTTTGGCTACCAATCTTCAGCATCATTATATATGTATACTACCGAGTATGCAGAAGATAAGACTATAGTTTCTATGCCTCAACTTGGTTCTCAAATTCCAATCAACTCGTTGCAAGTATCATTCAAATTATATGGCGACGAACAAGATTACCGTTCGGGTGTTGTTGTTGGGGTTTGCCAAAATCCTGGCGACTTTAACTCTTTCGTAGCTTTAGATACATTCTATTCTTCTAACGGCACTTGGACAGATTGCGAAGTTGTATTGGATGGATATGCAGGCAACGGTAGATATATATCTTTCGTAGGTTGTGTAGAAGTTCTTGAAAATAGCGACCATTGGCATTTCTATAACGAAGCATTGATTGATAATATAATTGTAGAAGTTGTACCTACTTGTCGTCGTCCTAACAATCTTAGAGCTATCAATGCTACACAAAACTCTGTTGACTTAACATGGAATCATCCTACAACAAATGGCAACTGGGTTATCGAATATGGTCCTGTAGGTTTCCAATTAGGTACAGGTACTAAGATAGCTACTACTAGCAATCCTTACACTCTTACAGGTTTGAACACTACAACTTCGTACGAATACTATGTACGTTTGGCTTGTTCGATTGTAGACTCTAGCGAATATAGTTCGGTAGGTTGCAGATTCAGCACTTCGCAAGTTCCTGCTTCTATGCCTTACTCTTACAATTTCGAAAACGAAACAGAATGGTATTATTGGCAAACTTGCAACAGCCCATCATCAGTAAACTGGTATCGTGGCAACGATGTAGCTGAACAAGGTTCGTACTCTATGTATATATCAAGCAACAATGGAACTACAAGCTCTAGCATTTCTACATCCAAAGTTAATGCTACCGCTTATCGTGATATAGATTTCGGTACTACCGATACAAACTGCATATTATCGTTCTCGGCAAAAATAGCCGGCTACGAAATAAATGATTCTTACTACGATGCTTTTGCTGTTGTATTAGAAGAACCTAGCAGAATTGTAAGCGCATCGAACGAAACTTCTACTACTCCATGGGGTTATTTGAACGGAAGCGATGTTAACGTTGTAGCTATAATCTCTCCTGACGATACTGCATGGCACAGATACGAATTACCATTAGACAACGTAAGCGGAATCAAACGTCTTGCATTCTATTGGTACAACGCAAGCTCTTCGTACTACGAAATATCGGGAGATGCTGCTGCCGTAGATAACATTAGTATAACATACACTCCATGTCCACGCCCAACCAATTTAGAAAGTGTAGCTCTTGCCATAAGTGCAAACTTGTCGTGGTCGGGTAGTGCTTCGGGATATGTAATATACTATCGTTCAAGCACCGATTCTGTATACCAAACAGCTTATAGCAACTCTAACAGCTATACTCTTACAGGTTTAAATCCCGGTGGTACAAACTACATTTGGGCTGTTCGTGCTTTGTGTGGTGTTGATACTAGTATCATGTCAGAAACATCATCGTTTGTTACAGAATGTATGAATTCGGCAATCACTTCGTTCCCATTTATCGAAAACTTCGAAGGCAACATCAGCTGTTGGGATCAATCGTATGGTTCGGGTGCTGAATTCGTAGATTGGAGTTTGGAAACTACAATAGATGGAAATCCTGCTTACAATGGAGAAAAATTTGCTAAATACAAATACCCCGGTTCCGATGCAGCTCCAACTATGCTTATAAGCCCTGTATTAGATTTGTCGGGTCTTACAAATCCTTATTTGAAGTTTGCTCATATCCAACCTGATTGGGATGGCGACCAAGATACCCTAGGTGTTTACTATCGTACTCACACAAACTCTGATTGGGTATACCTTGCTTCTTACAGCAATAGTATAGAAAGCTGGCAAATGGATTCTATAAGCTTGCCAAACCAATCGAACACTTACCAAATCGGTTTCTTTGCTCAAAGTGACTATGGATACGGTGTTGGTATCGATGCTGTAGTGGTTAATGGTATGGGACCTGCTTGTCCTGACCCGGTACTTACTGTTAATGTTGTTATGAACACTGCTAATATTTCGTGGAACGAAGTAGGCGACTACGAAATCAAATATCGCAAAACGTCTGAATCGGCTTATGGCAATATCATTACCGCACAAGGTGTAAGCAACTATACTTTAACAGAGTTATCGCCAAGCACTGAATATATATGTGCAGTAAGAAGAGACTGTGGCGAAGAAGATGGATTCTCTAACTGGGTTGAAATCACATTCACTACAGATGAAATCCCATGTACTTTACCAACCGACATTGTTGCTAGCAACATCACTTACACTTCGGCTACTATAAGCTGGACTGCAGATGAAACACAATTGTCGTGGGAAGTAAGATGCGTAAATGGTGCGTTAGATACCACTATTGCTACTACAACTACATCTGTTGCTCTAAGCAATCTATATCCTGGTGAAACTTACAGCATACAAGTACGTGCTTACTGTGGTACAGAAACCTACAGCGATTGGACTGAAGTTTACACATTCACAACTACAGCTTGCCAAACACCTACAAACGTTACTATCTCTAACATCAATGCAACATTTGCTACTGTAACATGGACACCTGCCGAAGGTCAAACTATGTGGGAAGTATCTTATGGTATGGAAGGTGTGAACGAAGAAAACGGTATCAAAGTATCTGTTAGTGGTACTCCATCTTACACTTTAGAAGGCTTAGACCCTGAAACAAAATACGATGTATATGTACGCGCTATTTGTACAGATGGTATATATAGCATCTGGTCAAATAGAACTCAATTTACAACAAATAGTATAGGTATCAATAGTATTGCCAACGATAATGTAGATGTACGCATATATCCAAACCCTGCCAATACCAAAGCTACAATATCGGTAGACGGTATCAGCGGTAAGGTAGAATTTGTTGTAGCTGATATGAACGGACGTATGATTGTAACCGAAACCATAAATTGCGAAGGTTCGTTAGTAAAATCTATCGACGTTAGCAATTTGGCTAAGGGTGCATACTTCGTACATATCTACAACGACAATTTCAACACAACTCGTAAGTTGATTGTGAAATAATTTTTGATACTATCAGCCTTTGGCTATTAGCAAAAGCACGTTACCCCAAAAGGTGGCGTGCTTTTTTTATATACAAACATTTAGACTTACCTAGAATAGGAAACAAAACACAGAAGAACCAAAACAGAAAACTAACGGTTAATACCTATCCGAAACATATCTCCAAATTCATTTTCAATATAATTTATCCAATATCTCAAATACGCAAATTAATATAGTATTAACACTTGCCAAAGTATGAGTTAAAACAAGTAAAAAACTCTTATACTAACAATCTATATATCAACTCAATTTTACACATTAATATTTTTTATCTTTTTTTTCATCGAAAATTTTTCTACCTTTGCAAAGCTTTTTATTAGCGATAGAATATCTACAATTTAAAAGCAATTTTATTACAAATTATTAATATTTAAATTTTTAAAGATGAAAAAACTTTTATTAAGTTTTCTATTCATGTCACTTACACTGCCATGGATAAGCCGGGTGCAAGCACAATGCACAGACAATGCGAGCATGTGTGCCATAACCATCAACGTAACCGATAGTTATGGAGATGGTTGGAATGGTTCGCAACTTAAAATTTATCAAAGAGATTCTTTGATAAATACAGTAACCCTAGCAAACGGAAGTTCAAATTCCGTATCTATGCAAGTATGCCCTGAACCTATCAGTTTGGAATGGCATCCACAAGGATCATTCAACGATGAATGTGGTTTCGAAATCATTAACATCGAAGGCATTGTCATCTATAGTATGGCTTTCCAAAGTCTTGACAATAGCTTCACAGACTTAGGTAGCGTAAACGTTACATGTCCTAGCTGTTTCAGACCTCAATCGTTTGTTTCTACAGCCTTCACAGCATCGTCTGCATCGCTACAATGGAATGGTAGTACAAGTTCAAACGCTACCTACGAAATAGCATATGCACCTATGGGCTTTTCTCCAAACAGCTTAGTACTGTCTAATGTACGCACAATCTCATCGTTATCTACAACATCTGTAACTATCAACAATTTAAGCTCCGACACTATCTACGATTTCTTCATTCGCACTTATTGCGGCGATAGCGAATACAGCAGTTGGGTTGGTCCGCTTACTGTACACCCCGGCTCGTACAATATGGCTATATCGGGACACGATACTATTACATCATGCGGATTAGTTATCTACGACGATGGTGGTATTATGAACGATTATTCAGGCAACTGTAACGCTTCGCTTACAGTATACCCTTCTACAACAAACTCTCTTGTCGTAGTTTCAGGAACATTAGTTGCACAAACAAACTACGATAAACTAATTTTTTACGATGGTACTTCGACATCGTCTCCTGAAATAGCTACCTATGTAGGAAACAACGACACTCCGGTTATAATACCTGAAATATCATCTACAACCGGTCCTATCACCATCAAATTCTCTACCAACTACAGCACTGCCTATTCCGGTTTCGAACTACACACCTCGTGCGTAGATATGCCTACTTGTGCTCCTATCAATAACATAAACCTTGTAAATATCACAGGTAGCTCGGCCATGGTAGAATGGACTATCGTTAACAACCTAGGAAACAGACCTTCGTTATACGAACTTGAACTAATAGATTCTATAACTAATACTGTAGTAAGAACAGATGTTACCTCCGAAAGTCATTTTCTGTATTCCAACTTATCTCCTTTGACTAAATATATAGTAAAAGTAAGAAGTTCGTGCGACAATGGTGATAACAGCCCTTGGAGCAGCGAAAATTTTGAAACAAAATGCTTGGTTGGTGGCGATATCAACATAACTCATGGTACTAACTATAGCAGTAGAATACCTGTCAACTTTGCTCGTGGATATACATATACACAACAAATATATGATGCTACCGACCTTGATGGTCCGGCAAATATCACCGGTATTTCGTTTTGCTTGAGTATGGACAACACCATAAGCCAAAATAGAAGTCTTACAATATATTTAGGCAATACAACACAAAGCACCTTTGCTTCGACAAACGAGTACATACCATTAGATAGTCTAAAACTAGTGTATAGCGGTGGTCACAATGTTACTTCCGATTGGAATACAATTATTTTCGATTCCACATTTGTCTATGATGGAACCAGCAATTTGGTTGTAGCTGTCTACGACAACTCCGGTTTTAGCTTGTCTGCCAGAAGTTTCAAAGCTCATGCTATATCTTCGAAAAGTATCTATTTCGAAAGCAACACACACGACCCTAATCCAATTTATGCACTAGAATCGTATCTTGGAGACAAAGGTATGGTAAATTTCAGAAACGATGTTAAATTTATAATACCATGCGAAACTAACGTAACTTGTGTAAGACCCGACGTATACGTTTCTAATATAAATGGTAACGAAATAGAAGTTGTTTGGGCTCCAGGATACAACGAAACAGAATGGGATGTAGAATATAAGAAAACTACCGAAACAGAATGGACATTAGACATATCCGGTACTACACTTACTTCGCACACAATATATAATCTAGATTACAGCACTACCTACGAAATTCGTGTCAGCTCTATTTGTGGCAACGAAAGTAAAAGCTATACTGTATCGGCCAGAACAGATTGTGGAAACATATCTGAACTACCATTTATGGAAACTTTCGACACTTGGACAGCAGGAAACAACGTAGCATTAGACCCTTGCTGGAACAGAATATCCTATAGTGTAGGTACTTCTTTCACTTATCCAAACGTTGTTACCAGCCAATCGCTTTCGCGTAGCAACTCTATACAAATATCGGCTAATGCTTCAAACTTTTCAGCATTAATTTTACCTCCATTCAGTTTCGACATCAATACCCTTAAGGTATCGTTCAGTATGTTGAAAACCGTTACTACTCAACACGGATTGCAAGTAGGGGTTATTACCGACCCTACAGATGTGTCTACATTTACAAGTTTAACTACTATAGACAACTCTACAAACAATACATGGGAAAACTTTGAAATATCGTTAGAATCGTATACAGGTACTACAGGATACATTGCTATGCTATTACCTAACACTACAAGCGGTTCGGCTCTACGATATATCGACAACGTTTCTGTAAACAATTTATACACCAGCTGCGATGCCATTGGTGGTATAGCTGTAAACAACATCACATCTGGTTCGGCTACCATTTCGTGGATTGATTCTATCCCATCTGTTTATGGTGTTGAATATGGTTTGCGTGGTTTTGCTGTTGGTACAGGTACATTCGACACCACTTCGAACACCACATATACTATAACCAACTTAAATTCACTATCAGAATACGACGTATATGTATACAGAATATGCTCGGAAGGAGACACTAGCGATGCTTCTATTGTTACATCGTTTACCACTCCATGTGGAGAAATAACAGTATTTCCTTTCATCGAAAACTTCGACACTTGGGAAACTAATATTAACTCGTTTGATATATGTTGGAATCGTTTATCTAGCAGTTCCTCTGTTACTATATACGCAAACGTAAGCAGTGCGAACTCTAACTCTCAACCAAACTCGTTGTTCATGAAGTGTCAAGGCAGCAACTATTCTATAGTGGCTCTACCTAAAATGGGTGTGTCTTTAGATTCGTTGCAAATATCTTTCGACATAAAGAAAGTAAATACCGGTTCGCAAAATATCGAAATTGGTGTTATGACCGACCCTGCCAATGCAGCTACATTCACTACCGTTGGAACAGCTACCATGGCATCGGCTAATGTTTGGGAAGGTGTACAAGTTAAATTCGATTCATACACCGGAGCAACAGGTCATATAGCCATCAGAATTCCTTCGGGTGGATATATCAGCTACTATATCGATAATATTGTTGTAGATTATATCCCTGCTTGTCTTGCTCCAAACGACATAGTAATGAATGGTTTTGCCGAAAATGGAATCAATGTCGAGTGGACTGAACAAGGCAGTGCTACCCAATGGGATATATGCTATGGTCCTGATGGTTTCGACGTAAACGGAAACCAAGCCAGAATTATAACAGGTATCACTTCGCACCCTTATACCATACAAAACCTTTCTTCCGACACTATATACAACGTATATGTACGTTCGGTATGCGGAGCAGCCAATGTTAGCGATTGGTCGGTTAGCCACGTAACATCACGTGCCGGCATATTTAATTTGCCTCTACACGGAAACGATACTATATATGCGTGCAGTGCCAGAATATACGACGATGGTGGTGTTTCGAGCAACTACTCTAACAATGCTAACGGATGTGTAACTATATATCCTTCATCGACCGGTAATGTTTTAAATATATCGGGTAGCATTGAAATTGAAGAGCAAGCAGATTTTATAAAAATATTTGATGGTCCCGACACTACATCAACTCGTTTGGCATACGTTTCAGGTCGTACATCTATCAATTGTACTTCTTCGTATGGTCCTATTACTATAAAATTTGTATCTAATGGCGGTGTCAACTATTCCGGTTTCGACCTTAACGTACAATGTGTAGAAGTATCGTGCTTTATGGTACAAGATGTTGAAGCTACCGATATCACCAGCACTACAGCCACTATCAGTTGGACAGAAATGGGTTCTGCCACTCAATGGGAAATAGAATATGGTGCAAGAGGTTTCGCCCATGGCAATGGAAACACTGCTATTGCAAACACAACATCGTACACCATCACAAACCTAGAACCATCTACACAATACGACGTATATGTAAGAGCAATATGTGGTGCAAACGATGCTTCGCAATGGAGACAATTACGCATAACCACCACATTGTGCGACAACCCTACTGTAGCAAACATAGGCAACGGTACTCGCGGAGAATATCAAATTCCATTCTATCCTCACTACGCATACTCGTACAGCCAACAAATATTCACTGCCGAAGAAATGGGAATGAACACCGGCTCTAGTGCTATATTGTCCTCCTTGTCGTTGCAATACAGCCACGAACAAGCCATAAATCGTAACATAAGCATATATCTTGGACACATCGCAGACAGCGTATTCGCTTCGGGTAGTGCATGGCTAAGAGACACTAATCTACAATTGGTATACAGTGGTTTAATAGAATGGAACAATAGCGAACCGGGCAACTGGGTTGAAATAATGTTCAATTCAACATTCACATACAATGGTACCGACAATATAGTAGTAGCCATTGCAGACAATACCGGAAGCGATATATCAAGCTACCAAACAAACAGATTCTACACCCACACTGCAAATGGTAATAAAACTATATACAGCTACAACGACAATAACGCAGCAAATATTTCGTCGCCAAGTTCAGGAACTCTATCTAGCTATCGCAACAACATAATATTCAGTTCGTGCGAATCGGTATGCGAACAACCAAACACTTTGGACGTAGTGACAGACCGAACAGCAGCTACCCTTACTTGGGACATGGTAGGCAACTTTGAAGTTTCTTACAAGAAAACATCAAGCAACAATTGGTCGGCTGAAATAGAAGTACTAAATGCAAACACCTACACAGTAGAAAACATTCTACCGGAAACAAGCTACGACTTCCGTGTAAGAAAAATATGCGACAGCATAACATATTCAGACTGGGTAGCAGTACGCGACACTACTTTGGCATATCCTTGCTCTACACCTACCGGTGTACAGATAAGCGATATAACCTACACCTCTGCAAATATTTTGTGGGAAACCACAGGCGAAGCCCATGGTTGGAGAATAGCATACGGATATGGTACCGACGACGCTACTTGGGATACTATTGTGGTTGAAACAAGTCCTGTTACTCTAAGCAACCTATACCCATCAAACCAATACACCGTGTATGTTCAACGTATATGCGACATCAACATCGGTATATATAGCGATTGGACAGAGGATTACACATTCAGCACTACAGCGTGCGAAACTCCATCGAATGTTGCTGTTTCGAATGTTACAAACTCTTCGGCTGTTGTTACTTGGACATCTTCTGCTCAAAAGTGGGAAATATCTTACGGTATGGAAGGTGTAAACGAAGAAAACGGTACTAAAGAAACTGTCGAAGGTACTACATCGTACACCATCGAAGGATTGGATTACGAAACCACCTACGACGTATATGTACGCACTATTTGCGAAGACGGTGTATACAGTGCTTGGACTCCGAGAACTCAGTTCACTACCGATGGCATAGGCATCAACACTGCTGCAACCGACAACGTAGATGTACGCATATATCCAAACCCTGCAAATAACGAAGCAATTGTAACTGTTGACGGTATAAACGGCAAAGTAGAATTTGTAGTGGCAGACATAAATGGACGTATGATTGCAACCGAAACCATAACTTGCGAAGGTTCGTTGGTGAAAACTATCGACGTTAGCAACTTGGCAAAAGGTGCATACTTCGTACATATCTACAACGACAATTTCAATACAACTCGCAAGTTGATAGTGAAATAATTTTGGAACTATTAGCCTTTGGCTATTTGCATGAAGCACGTTGCCTTTTCGGTGGCGTGCTTTTTTTTTGTTGCTACAAAAACTTTTTGGGTAGAGAAAGGTAAAGAGAGGCTGTGGGCCGTGAGCAATGAGCCGGCTTCGCTACCGCTTCGCAGACTACGAGACCACAAGACTACAAGTCAACGAGTGGCTACCTCGGATGTTTCGCTATCGCTTCGCAGTCGAAAGGGTATAGAGAGTATAAAGAGATCCTTAAGCCTTAATCATTAAACCTTAAACCGAACTATTAGCTGTTTAGCTGTTGGTTATTGGCTACTCCGCGTATCTCTCGTATTTTCACGGATGCAAAGTTACCTTAAACATTAATCTTTAACCCTTAACCCAATTTCCATAATTCCGGCGTAGCCACCCACCATAATCACTAAAGACAACTTCCTTAAAATAACACCCTACCGTCAATCTCTGGGCAGTAGGGTTTTGCGAGCGTGACGGTATACCATCAATTTCTGGGTGATATATGAGGTCAAAATTTCCTCCCGATACCGAGATAACAACGTCCCGATGTAGCACAAAAATCCACGCGAGGAAAATCTCACGACGTCGGGAGGAAAAATATTTCATGGAAAAGTCGGAACAAATGTATGTTATATCAAAATAAATATGTA
>JAFZDP010000002.1 GCA_017561155.1 Bacteroidales bacterium
AGTATGCTCACAATGCAGCAGTCTGTTTCCGAAGCCAGATTCATAAGGCGTTCTATCACTTTTTGCGACATTATGCCGTCGTTGATGTCGTTCACCAAGTCGCGAATGCCGTCCAGTATCACCAAGTCGGGCTTGTATTCCGCTATTGCCTCCTCCAGCAGAGGCATACGATCCTGCCATGCTTCGGCACGCACGTTGAAGATGTCGAACATCTGCATAGGGAAGTTCTCCATTTTTTCACCCTCCGGCATGCTGTGTTGCCACAACTTCATAATCCTGTCGCACAGTATCTCTTGGGTCGATTCCTCGCTCTGTTCGGTATCCATCCACAGCACACGCAGCGGCTTAGGGTCTATGCGTCGTACTCCAAGCACCTCGCCACATACACCCAAGGCCATGAGTATGGAGGTGAAGAAAGTCTTACCCGACTTGGCGCGTCCTGTTATACCCACCAATTCGCCACGGGCAAAGCAAGGCTTGTCGAACATCTCGAATAAGAATCTACGCTTAGGAATAAGGCTATATGGCGTAATTCTTCTGCGTTCCAAACGCTGCAATTTGGCGTTCATCTGAGGCTCGTCATCCTTACCCCGGAACTCTTGTGCTACCAGTTTTATCTTTTCGTCTAATGTCATTGTTTTTAATTTTTCGGCAAAGTTACAAATAAAAGTCCAAAAAAATGCCATATGTACCCTAGGGTATACGAAAGTCTGTAATATGCATATAATCAGAGATATGTAAATGTTAAATTTTAGCCGATTTTTCTTAATAGGATTTTGTTTTTCGCTATTTTGTCTGTAAAAAAGGAGTTTTTCATCTGCCGACGAAAGGTTTTGAGTAGGGAACTTTTTAATATTACGAGACCACGAGTTAAGGCTACGCTTACGCTACGCAGTTTAAATGGTACAAAAGGTATAGAGTGGTGTAGAGAGGGCTTTTGGCAGTTAGCGGCTCAGTGTCTCTCTCTCTCGAATTTTTCACGGATGCAAAGCCCTCTTAAGCCTTAAACCAACCCCAGACTTCGTAAATCCGACTAAGTTCATCCGGCTACCGCCATAACCGTAGTCCGTAGTCCGGCGAAGCAAAACATTGCCCCCAAAAACAGAAGTTCGACGTTGTTAGCCCGGCCTCATCCCTGTATTCCCCCTAAAGGGGAATACTTAGGGATGGGTTGGCCGTTGGGCTTGCAACGTCGCCGCCGATACTTCTTTTTAGACCACTAGTGATGGCTTCGCTTACGCTTCGCTGTTGAAAGACTAAGGACAAAAGTCTAAAGGGTATAGAAGGTAGAGAGAGTAGAGAGTGTGATTGGGCTGTGAGCAATGAGCAATGAGCCGACTCGCCCTATCCATAGTTCCATAGTTCCATAGTTCCATAAATCCATAAATCCATAAATCCATAATTCCGTCAATCCGTGATTCCGTAGTTCCGTAATTCCGGCGAATCCCACCGACTACCGCCCCACTAGTAGTCTTGGTGAAGCAAAGCTCATCCAACGTCCGTTGTCCGTAGTCAGCGTAGCGAACTCCTAAAAAAAGTTGCTTCTATTCTTTGTTATTTTCATCAAAAAAAAGTATCTTTGCAAAACATATTGTATAAGTGAAACGAATAGTAACCCATTAAAAATTAAGTTGTGAGAGATTTATTAAGCGAACTAAACGAAGAGCAAAGGAAAGCTGCTGCCTGTATAGAAGGGCCGGTGATGATAATAGCGGGTGCCGGGTCGGGCAAGACTCGTACCCTTACCTATCGTATAGCCCATTTGATAGAAGAGGGTGTAGATCCTTTTCAGATATTGGCACTTACGTTTACCAACAAGGCTGCCGCCGAGATGAAAGAGCGTATTATAAAACTGGTAGGAAATGCTGCTCGCAATATTTGGATGGGTACGTTCCACTCTGTTTTTGCCAAGATTTTACGTTTCGAAGCCGAGAAGCTGGGGTACATACCCTCGTTTACCATATACGATACCGACGATAGCAAGAGTGCTATAAAGCAGATAATTAAAACGCTGAATCTAGACCCTAAAACATACAATGTGGGCTATGTGTTGGGGCGTATATCGATGGCCAAGAGCAATTTGATATCGGTAGCCGACTATATGAACAATGCCGAGATACAGCAGAGCGACGCTGCTGCTCGCAAGCCTATGATTGGTGAGATATACAAGCAATACAACCAAAGGCTTCGCAATTCGATGGCTATGGACTTCGACGACTTGTTGTATAATATGAACGTATTGCTACGCGACTTTCCCGAGGTGTTGTACAAATACCAAGAACGTTTTAGGCATATATTGGTCGACGAGTATCAGGACACAAACTTTTCGCAATACCTGATAGTGAAAAAGATGGCTGCACGCTACGAGAATATCTGCGTGGTGGGCGACGATGCTCAGAGTATATATGCTTTCAGAGGTGCAAATATTCAAAACATACTGAACTTTAAACGCGACTATCCTACTGTCAAGCTGTTTAAGTTGGAACAAAACTACCGTTCGACACAGAATATAGTGAATGCTGCCAACAGCATAATATCCAACAACAAGGACCAGATAAAGAAAGAGATATGGACTGCCAACATTGCCGGCAACCGCATACGTCTGCTCAACGGCGACGACGAACGTGAGGAGGGCTTTATGGTGGCCAACTCGATAGCTGACAGCAAAGCCGAGATGGACTTGCAGTATAGCGACTTTGCCGTTCTTTACCGCACCAACATACAGTCGAGGGCGGTGGAAGAGGCGTTGCGTAAGATGAAGATACCATACAAAATATACGGCGGTTTGTCGTTCTATAGGCGCAAAGAGATAAAAGATGTGTTGGCATATCTGCGTTTGGTGGTCAACAACTACGACGACGAAGCCTTGGCACGCGTCATCAACTACCCTGCCCGTGGTATAGGACAAACGACTATGGACAGGATAAGGGTGGCGGCTGCCGACAACGACATAAGCGTGTGGACGGTGATGGAAAACCTGTCGACTTTCGGATTGGGGATAAACACCGGCACGACGAACAAGATAAACGATTTTGTGATGATGATAAAATCGGCAACGGCACAGCTTGCCGTTCTTAACGCCTACGACCTGGCTAAGCAGATAATAATGCAGTCGGGAATAATACGTTTTTTGAAAGAAGACGAAGACCCCGACAATGCCAACCGTATAGAGAACATCGAGGAGTTGATGAACGGTATACAGGAATTTTGCGAGAAAGAGGATATAATAACACCCGAAGGCGAAGAAGAGTTGCAGATCAAGACCTTGGATTTGTTTTTGCAACAGGTGCTGCTGCTTACCGACGAAGAGGGCGAGAACGAAGACACCGACAAGGTGGCACTGATGACTATACATGCTGCCAAGGGCTTGGAGTTTCCCTATGTGTATGTGGTGGGCATGGAAGAGAATCTTTTCCCATCAGCAATGTCGATATCGAGCCGTCAGGAGTTGGAAGAAGAGCGCAGGTTGTTCTATGTGGCTGTGACACGTGCCGAGAAGATGCTGACGCTGTCGTATGCCAACAGCAGGTACCAGTTTGGCAGCGTATCGTTTCAGGAGCTGAGCCGTTTCGTCGAAGAAATCGACGCCAAATATATCGACGTGCCTACCAAGAAGAAGGTGTTGCCCAAGGTGGGAGGCTTGCCCAAGCCTATGTTTACCAAACGCAAGACGCTGAACACTGAGCCGCTGAAACGTGTGCAGCACGGGCCTACACAAGGCAATACGCCGGCAGCCATAAACGCTATAGAGGTGGGTATGACGGTGAAGCACGAAAAGTTTGGATACGGTAAGGTGCTGAGGATAGAAGGCGATGGCGACAGCCGAAAGGCGATAATATTTTTTGAAGTGATGGGCGAAAAGCAGCTGATGCTTAAATTTGCCAAACTGACGATAGTGAAATAGCCGTCCTGTCATGGATACCGCAACCGACATATTGGCTAGATATTGGGGCTACAGCAGTTTCCGTCCTCTGCAACACGAGGTGATAGATGCTGTGCTGCAAGGCCACGACACTTTGGCGCTGATGCCTACGGGTGGCGGCAAGTCGTTGTGCTTTCAGGTGCCGGCCATGATGCTCGACGGTATATGCGTGGTGGTGTCGCCTCTTATAGCTCTGATGAACGATCAGGTAGAGAGTCTGAAGAAGAGGGGCATACCTGCTGCCACAATAGTGTCGGGAATGAACAGGGTAGAGGTGGAGATAGTGCTGAACAACTGTGTGCATGGAAAGATAAAGATACTGTATGTATCGCCCGAACGACTTAAGAACAGGATGTTTATCGAGCACTTCAAGCAGATGCGTGTGTCGCTGATAGCCGTCGACGAGGCTCACTGTATATCGCAGTGGGGCTACGATTTCCGTCCGCCTTATCTGGACATTGCAGAGGCTCGACGTTATCATCCTATGGTGCCTGTGGTGGCACTGACGGCAACGGCGACAGCCAATGTGGTGGAGGATATAAAAGACAAGCTGGGCTTTGGACGCGACAGCAAGGTGTTCAGAAAAAGTTTTTATCGTAGCAATCTGGTCTATATGGTGTTTCGCGAAGAGGACAAGTATGGGCGGCTGCTGAGGATAATACGCAAGGTGAGAGGTAGCGGCATTGTTTATGTTCGTAACCGCAGACGTACGCAAGAGGTGGCACAGTATCTGGCATCGCAAGGCGTGACTGCTACCTACTACAACGCCGGTATGCCGGCCAAAGATCGCGACAAGCACCAACAGCGATGGCACGAAGGGAAGGTGGAGGTGATAGTGGCTACCAACGCGTTCGGCATGGGTATCGACAAGCAAGATGTGAGGTATGTAGTGCATCTGGATTTGCCCGAGACCATAGAAGCCTACTTTCAAGAGGCTGGAAGGGCAGGTAGAGACGAGAGATTGGCATACGCCGTAATGCTATACAACCAACAGGATATAGACGCATTGGAAGAGGGGTTGGAAAACAGCTACCCTACAATGCAATACATACGAAACGTATACAAAGGAGTGTGCAACTACTTTAAGATACCTATGGGTGCTGGGTGCGACTTGGCGTTCGACTTCGACATTGCCGAGATATGCGACACATATAGGTTCAAGGTGCTGCCTTTTGTAAGTTCGCTTAAGTTTCTGGAAAAAGAAGGGTTGTTGTCGTTGCCCGACAGGCAGGATATGAACTCTAAGGTGTACATGATGATGAATAAACAAGATCTGTATGCCTTTCAGGTGGACAATGCCCGATATGATGTGCTGATAAAGCTGATGTTGCGACTATATGGTGGTATGTTTACCGACTTTGTGCCTATAAGCGAGGTGCAGATGGCAAAGCTGTTGCACTACGAGACGACAGAGGTGGAAAAGATGCTGAAACATTTGGAAAAGATGCAGGTGATAGTATACCAACAAAAGAGCGACAAAGCCAAGATAATATTCACCTCGCCAAGGGTCGACGTCGACGATTTGTACCTGAAAGATAGTAACTACAAGGCGTTGAAACAACGGGCTGTAGAAAGGAAGAATGCTATGGTGGCTTATGCCACTGCCACAACTCATTGTCGTAGCCGACTGCTGCTGGACTACTTTGAGGAGAAAACCGATACCGACTGTGGCAAGTGCGACGCTTGTATAGGCAATAGGAAAAAGAGCAGCACGGCAGATGTCGACGAGGTTAAGACGAGGATAGTGGAGGTTGTGGGCAGCAGACCTATGAATGTAAGGCAGGTGGTGGAATGCTTTTCCACCGTGGAGGAAAGCCATATAGTGGAGACTGTACGAAGCCTGTTGGAATACGAAGTGCTGTATCAGGACCAAGATATGGTGTTGCACATAAGCAAAAAGAAGTAGAGCAATATAAGATGCGGCAAAGTGTGCAATGCCAAATAAGGTAGGGCTATAGGGAGGAGGCACCGCTTTAATTTTTGACTATAAAAATAATAAATGTCGCAATTGTCGTTTTTTTTTTGTATTTTTGCACATTAAAATTTTTCATAGCAATACAATTATACTGTTGCTATGTCGTTTATTATTAGGTTTGAAAGAATTTTAAATAAAAACATTATACTATGCTTACATTGTACAAAAAGGAGTTGAGTAGTTTTTTTTCATCGCTTATGGGGTATCTTACCATTGTAGTATTCTTACTTCTTAATGGTCTTATGTTGTGGGTGTTCAACTCCGACTTTAATATTTTGGACTATGGCTATGCCGGGTTGGATGGCTTGTTCCTTATTGGCCCTTTCCTTTTCTTGTTTCTTATACCGGCTATAACAATGCGTATGTTTGCCGAAGAAAAGAAGAATGGCACTATCGAATTGTTGTTCACTAAGCCATTGTCGGAGTATAAGATTATATTTGCCAAATTGCTGGCAGGTATCACATTGGTGTTTATATCTATACTGCCTACTATAGTTTACTACGTCACGGTATACATACTTGGCGACCCTGTAGGAAATATAGACACAGGTGGCGCTATAGGCTCGTATATAGGATTGTTGTTTTTGGGCTGTGCTTTTGTAGCCATAGGCTTGTTCGCCTCGGTGCTTACAAACAACCAGATAGTAGCTTTCATAATAGCCATCCTATTGTCGACATTCTGCTATTTGGGCTTCGAAACATTATACAACATGGATATATTCGGTTCGCTAAACTTGTTTGTGCGTTCGTTGGGTATGCGTTATCATTACGAGTCGATAAGTCGTGGCGTTATCGATACTCGCGACGTGTTGTATTTTGTCAGCGTTATATTCTTGTTTGTAATGTTTACTCGTTTGGTGCTACAAACACGCAAATGGCAAAAATAGATAACTATTGGATAACAGAAAAATAGTATTGCAATGAAATTAAATATAAATATGTTTAAGAAAAATATGCCCAAGTCGGAACAAAAAAAGAGCATAAAACGCTCTAATATTGTGGAGCTATTGGGAGGAATACTGATAATTATATTCTTGAATATCATAGGCAACTATGTGTATACACGTTTTGACTTGACAGCCGAAAAACGCTACACCTTGTCCAAAGCCACCAAAAAGCTGCTTAAGAATGTAGACGAGACGGTGTTGGTGCGTGTATATTTGGAAGGCAACGAGCTGCCACCCGACTTTAAGCGTTTGCAAAACGAAACCAAAGAGATGCTCAACCAATTTAGAGCATACAACAAATACATAGAGTACGAGTTTTTTAACCCTTCGGCTTTCGACGACAGCAAAGAGCAACGAGAGTTCTACGAAAGCCTTGCCAGAAAAGGGATAAAACCTAGCAGGATAGAGGTGAAAACTCCCGATGGTGTGAAACAACAATTGGTTATTCCTGCCGCGGACATTACCTTTAAGGGACAAGAAACATCGGTGCAGCTGTTGTTGGACCAGAGCTATGTGTCGAATACCGAACTTGTAAACAACTCGGTGCAAGCATTGGAGTATACCCTTACCGATGCGTTGCGACGACTTGCACGCAATGAAAAGCAGCGTATAGCTTTCTTGCAAGGACATGGTGAATTGGAGCGTCATGCTATTTTCGACATACAGATGGCTCTTACCGACTACTACTCTATGGAGAACATAACACTGAACGGCAATGTCAACGCCCTTACCGAACGACGTATAAATCCTAAGGATTCGACAGATATAGAGTTTCACAACAAATTTAAACTATTGGTGGTGCCTAAGCCTACCAAGCCATTCAGCGATGAGGACTTGTATATAATAGACCAATTTGTGATGTATGGAGGTAGAGTGTTGTGGCTTATCGACGCTTTGGATATAGAGATGGACAGCCTTGCCAACCGTAGCCAGGCTATGGCTATGCGTATGGACTTGGGATTGGGCTTCGACGAGATGTTGTTTACATACGGTGTAAGGGTGAACCCAAACCTTATTATGGACATAAGATGTATGCCTATACCTATGGCCGGCGGTTCGATGGGCAACAATCCTCAGATAGAGTTTCGCCCGTGGTACTACTTCCCGGAGATAGTGCCGCTGTCTAAACACCCGATAGTGAAAAACCTAGATGTGATAAAGAGCGAGTTTGTAAATGGTATAGATATTATAGACAACGAGATAAGAAAGACCGTACTGCTTACCACTTCGGAATATTCCAGAGTGGTGAATGCTCCTGCTGTGGTAGACCTCAATGTGGCACAGACCGAACCCGACGGACGTTTGTTCAACAAAAGCAATATTCCTATAGCGGTATTGTTGGAGGGTGAGTTTAAGTCGCCATGGAAAAACAGATTGGCACCATCGTTCACCGAACTGCCGGAGATGGGCTACAGAAGCGAAGGAGAACCATCGAAGATGATAGTAGTGTCTGACGGAGATATTATAAAAAATGCTTTCAACTACAAACAAAACTATCCATATCCTTTGGGATACGACAAGTATACAAACATAATGTATGCCAACAAGACATTTATACTTAACGCTATAAACTATCTGTGTGGCGATGAAGACTATATGGAGTCGAGGTCGAGAGAGATAAAGATTCGTAAGTTGAATGTGGCTAAGATAAAAGAAAACCGTACTATGTACCAAGTGGTAAATATTGTTGTTCCAATAGGAATAGTGATACTTGGCGGTGTGGTGATAATGTTTGTACGAAAGAATAGATACAAAAAGAAATAACACAAAATTAACTCATAATATATAAGATGAAGAAAAAGAACATTATAATAGTATGTATAGTGGCAGCATTGGGTATAGCCACCTTTGCTGTGGTAAAGACAAAGTCGCAATCGTCGACAATAGAACAAAACTACCACATAGAAGATGTTGATGCCATTACAAAGCTGTACTTGTCGAACAAGTTGGATGTAAATCTTTTGTTGGAACGAGTAGGTACAGGCGATGCCGACACTTTGTGGCTTGTAGATGGAAAATATGCAGCCAATCAGCCATTGGTAGATATATTGTTGGAGACATTGCACGATATGAGAATACGTCAGCATGTGAACAGAAATGCAGTGCCAAACGTGATAAAAAATCTATCGGCAAACAATATAAAGGTAGAGGTGTATCAAAAGGTATACTTTATAAATTGGTTTGGCGGCAAGTTGAGACTATTTCCTAGCGAAAAGCTTACCACAACCTACTATGTAGGCAGCGAGACCCAAGATAACAATGGTACATATATGTTCCGCGAAGGCGACAAAGAGCCTTACATAGTTCATATACCCGGATTCAGAGGTTTCCTTACACCACGTTTCAACCCTAATCCACCATTGTGGCGAACCAGAAAAATAGTACATTGCAGTGTGCAAGATTTGAAATCGGTAAAAGTAGAGATACCACAGGTTCCGGAAGAGTCGTTCGAGGTGTTGCGTAATGGCGAGACATTCGACTTGCATCTGTTGGCATCGAATATGGTGGCTCCTGCTTTCGATACCGCAAGAGTGGCACAGTTGTTGTCGTCGTTTTCTAATTTGAACTTCGACGAGTATGCTTCGGTAGTACCTAAGGTAGAGTTGGACACTACGTTCTCGCGTCCTCCGGGATTTGTGCTTACCGTGACAGATATGAAAGATCGTGTTCGTTCGCTTAAAACGTATGTGAAGTTTACCGATCCTGATTTGATATCTCAGCTGGAAGGTAACGATATGGCCGATATATTTGATGTGAACAGAATGTATGCCATATTAGACAATTCGGATACTGTGCTTATACAATATTATGTGTTTGACAATATATTACAGCCGGCATCATATTTCTTGGGAAACAAGTAGAATATTTAGACTGATGAAAACTATAAGAAAGCAAAAGGGTCGTACTGCAACGTGCGACCCTTTTGTGTTTATTATTTTATTGTATGCCTTTCATTGTAAATGATATTCGTTTGCGTTTTACATCTACTTCGGTAACTTTGACCTTTACATGCTGATGTAGTTTCAGTATCTCGTTAGGGTCTTTCACAAACCTATCGGCCATTTGGCTTAGGTGTACAAGTCCATCTTGGTGTACTCCTACATCGACAAAAGCACCGAAAGCTGTTATATTGGTTACTATGCCGGGCAGTATCATGCCTTCTTTTAAATCCTCTATCTTCGAGACGTTCTTGTCGAATTCAAATATTTCGAACTTGGTTCGTGGGTCAAGACCGGGTTTGTCCAACTCCTTCATGATGTCTTCGAGGGTTGGTAAGCCACATTCTGCAGATACAAATTTGTTTATGTCTATCTTGTTTCGCAGCTCTTTGTTTTGCATTAGTTCCTCGACCGATGCTCCTACCGCTGAGGCCATTTTTTCCACTAGTTCGTATCGTTCGGGGTGTACGGCGCTACGGTCTAATGGATTTTTAGCGTTGCGAATCCTTAAGAATCCAGCACATTGTTCGAAGGCTTTGTCGCCCAAACGGTCTACACCAAGCAGCTCTTGACGAGAGGCAAACGGCCCTTTTTTGTTGCGGTGGGCAACAATCTTTTTGGCCAACATAGGACCTATGCCCGACACATAGCTTAGCAATTCCTTGCTGGCAGTGTTGAGCTCTACGCCGACGTTGTTTACACAGCTTACCACTACGTCGTTCAAACTTTCGTGTAGCAAAGCCTGGTTTACGTCGTGCTGGTACTGTCCTACACCTATCGATTTAGGATCGATTTTCACAAGTTCCGACAATGGGTCCATCAATCGGCGACCTATAGATACGGCACCACGAACCGTAACATCGTAGTTGGGAAACTCTTCGCGAGCTATGTCGGAAGCCGAATATACCGATGCTCCGTTTTCGCTGACCATCACTGCTATTATCTTATGTTTGAAACGTGCACGTTTTACCAGTTCTTCGGTTTCGCGGCCTGCTGTGCCATTGCCTATTGCTATGGCTTCTATCTTGAAGGCTTCGACAAGATTTTCCAATTTCTTCACCGAGTCGCGTTCTTCTCTGACCGATGTGAAAGGATATATAGTCTCGTTGTGGATAAGGGTCCCTTGCTCGTCGAGGCATACCACCTTGCAGCCTGTACGGAATCCGGGGTCTATTGCCAGTACTCGTTTTTGTCCCAGTGGCGAGGCCAGTAGCAGCTGACGAAGATTTTCGGAGAACACCTTTATGGCTTCGACATCGGCACGGGCTTTCAATATATTATAGAATTCGGTCTCCATCGATGGAGACAGCAATCGTTTGTAGCTGTCTTTTACAGCCATCTTCACTTGGTTTGATGTCTCGTAGGACGATTTTACGAATTGGCGTTCGAGCAATGCTACGGCATCGTCGTCGTTTTCGGGCTGTATCTTTACCTTCAAGAAACCTTCGTTTTCGCCTCTAAACATCGCCAATATTCTATGTGATGGAGCTTTCGACATGTTCTCTTCCCAGTCGAACCACGAACTATACTTGGCACCTTCTTCTTCTTTGCCTTTGCATACTTTGGCACTGAGCAGTGCTGTGCGTTGGTAAAGGTTACGCATACGGTTGCGTGCTGTAGTGTCTTCGTTTATTTTTTCGGCTATAATATCCCTTGCCCCCGACAGAGCGTCGTCTTCGGTAGCCACACCCTTGTTGGCATCGATATATTCTTTTGCCAACGAGAAAATATCGGTAGGTTTTTGTTGTAGTATCTTTATTGCCAAAGGTTCTAATCCTTTTTCTATGGCAATGGTGGCACGCGTTTTGCGTTTTGGCTTGTAGGGTAGGTATAGGTCTTCCAGTTCGGTCATAGTTTCGGCAGCTTTGAGCTGTTGTTCCAGTTGCGGTGTCAGCTTGCCTTGTTCGTCGATAGATTGTAGTATGCTGTCGCGACGTTTGTTAAGCTCTTTGTATTTTAGCAACATATCTCGTATAGCAGCTATCTGTACCTCGTTGAGGCTGCCGGTAGCCTCTTTGCGATAACGTGCTATGAAGGGTACGGTGGCTCCTCCTTCTAAAAGTTCTATGGTTTTTTCTACCTGCCGAAGACCAAGATTTAGCTGTTCGGCTATTTTTGATGCATAGTTCATTGCTTTTATATTTTGCTCTAATTTGTGTTCCAACAAATACTTTTGTAGGAATTTTGAAACAATATTTTTCTATTAAAACAGCTACAAAAATACTCTATTTTTGCCAAATAAGAAACTATTTTGACCATAAAATTGTTATCGGACATGTTAAATCTACTTATTTTTGTATTTGATGCTGTATTTATATGTGTTTGTAAAACAGTATATTAATAAGTGGTGTTGTATGTGATATATTATTTTTTTTCGTTACCTTGTTGCAGATTGAAAAAAAATGTATACTTTTGCCTTTCGAAAAGTAATTAAATAAATGTATTTTTAAAACTTATTATCATGAAGAAAGTAATATTATTTGTCATGGCAGCGATAGTATCTGTAACTATCAACGCACAAACAATCTTTTCAGAAGATTTTGAAGGTGTAACAGTGACTAACAACGTAGGATCTGTACCTGAAGGCTGGACAACTTATGCCGACAATCTTGTAAATACTACTCAACTACCTGCATTGTCGCAAAGCTGGGATATCTACGACTTTGGTACTTCGGGAAAAATGGCTATCAGTGTTTCTTGGACAGAACCTGAAGGTAGTATGTGTGACCGTTGGTTAGTGACCCCAGCTATCCCTATAACTGATTCCGGTATGTTTTTGCGTTTTGATGCATACGGCTATGAAGATGGTACATATGCCGAGAGAATGGAAGTGAAAATTTCAACTACAAACAATAACAAAGAAAGTTTTACTACTTCTTTGTTGAATCTTCCTGCTGTTCCTGCCGGACTTAGCACTCAGCTTGTTGATTTGTCTGCATATGTAGGTCAAACAGTATATTTATCATTCATAAACAAAGGTGATGGATACTATTTGATACTTGACAACATCAGCATTTTAAGACCTGTACAAAACGAAATAGAATTAAGCAGTGTAAACACTCCTGCTTATGCAAGAGTAGGTGCTGATTTCGATGTTAAAGGTGTTGTTGTAAACAAAGGTGCTGCTGCTTTGACTTCGTTCGACGTAACTTATAGCGTTGACGGTGGCGACAATGTAGCTACATACACTGTATCGGGAATCAATGTTCCTTACAACGGAACTTATACATTTACTCACAATGTTCCTGCTAATATTGCTGCAGAAGGTGCTCATGAAATATTGGTTACAGTTTCTAATCCTAACGGAGTAGAAGACGATGCTACCAACAATGCTGCTTCGAAAGCTATAACAATATACGAAAATGGTACACAACGTACAGTATTGTTCGAACAATTTACAACAGGTCAATGTCCAAACTGTCCTCCTGCTCACGAATATTTGGCAGAAATGTTGAACGGAAAAGATAACGTGATTTGGATGAGCCATCATGCCGGATACTTTACAGACAATTTGACTATTCCTGAAAACGAAGAAATGTTGGTATTCTACAACGACGGTGGTGGTACATACGCTCCTGCTGCTATGATAGACAGAACTCACTTCCCAGAAACCGGTGAACCCGGTCCTGTAATGAGTGCATACGTTGAAGAAGCATTCCTTGATAACCAAATTTCTGTTCCTTCGTTTGTAACTGTTGAAATTACAGATGTTACTTTCAATAGCCAAACTCGTGAATTGTCGGCTACTGTATCGGGAACTGTCGTTTCTGACATCAGCGCTTACAACTCGCCAAGAGTATCGTTGTATGTAAAAGAAGATAACATAAAAATGAACCAATCAGGTGCTAGTGCAAACTATATCCACAACAACTCGATGCGTGATGCTATATCTAACGTATGGGGTGATGAAAATGTGATAACCAGCACTGCTACAGGTAGCACATTCAGCAAAACATACACTTACACTGTTCCTGCTACTATGAAAGCTCAAGATCTTTACTTAGTTGCTTTCGTAACTGAATATAACAACAACGTTAATGCTCGTAGCGTATTGAATGCTACTCAAGCTAAATTGTCGGAAGTAGCTCCTTTCGATCCAAACAGCATCAACACTGCTGTTGCTGACGTTGCTTTGTCGATGTATCCAAATCCTGCTACCGACTATGTAATGGTTAGCTCGAACTATGTTATCAACGAAATAGCTGTTATAAACGCATTAGGACAAACAGTTGCTACTTACTCTGGAAACGCTGAAAACGTACAAATCAACACTCAAGATTTGGCAAAAGGTGTTTACATGATTTCTATTAAAACTGCTGAAGGTTCGGCTGTTAAAAAACTTACTGTTGTGAAATAAGAAACATTTACACAAACGTAATATAAAATAGAGCTAAGAGGAGGCTGATAGACAGCCTCCTCTTTTTTGTTTTTAGACTAGTCCGATTCCGATAAAAATATATCGAGATGTAGAGTATACTTGCATCGCGATGTAGGTTGCAAACCATCGTGATGAAAATATTGTTACATCGCGATGTAGAAAAACGCACTATATGTGGTGGCAAAATAACACCCGGGTATGGCGAAAACCACAGTATAGTGAGAAAAGATTTATACCCGGGTATGGTAGACGACATAATATACCATGGATTTTTTGCCGAAAAAGGTGTGTAAAAAAACTATAGTTTGGAACCCAAAATACCTATTCCCGATGGTGTATTGTTGTAGGGTGTAGGGCAGAGAAAGTTGTCCAAATATAGTTTTGTAAGGTTGATGAACATTACTATTGTTTAATTTTTGTATATATTAAGATTTGTACTTGCAAAAAAAGATGTAATTTTGTAGTTTTATTTATCGAAATGAATTGGCTAAAAAACATTTTATCGTTTTGGAAAACAGATAAAAAGAATAATACAGAAATGAAATATTTAATAGTAGGATTAGGAAATATAGGAGCAGAATACGAAGACACACGTCATAATATAGGCTTTATGGTGTTGGACAAATTGGTGAAAGGTACCGACACTAAGTTTGAGATAAAGCGTCATGCTTATACTGCCGAGCTGAAACACAAAGGCCGTACGCTACTGCTTATAAAGCCTACTACATATATGAATTTGAGTGGTAAAGCTTTGAACTATTGGATGAAGACCGAGAAAATTCCTATAGAAAATGTATTGGTGATAGTAGACGACATAGCTTTGCCGGTAGGCACTATACGTATAAAGAAAAAAGGTAGTGCCGGCGGACATAATGGTCTTGGCAATATAGAAGAAACTCTTGGACATGCCGACTATGCACGCTTGCGTTTTGGCATAGGCGACAATTTTTCGAGAGGACGACAAGTAGACTATGTGTTAGGAAAGTTTACAGGCGAAGAAATGGCTGCAATAGAGCCTCAGATAGACAAGGCTTGCGAAGCAATAAAAACATTCGCCATGATGGGTATAGAACGAACAATGAACTTTTTCAACAACAAATAACAACACTGTTGGTACCATGAACCTGATAGCAGACATAGGTAATACTCGTGTGAAGTTGGCTGTATTCGATGCCGACACTTTTGTCGACCAATGGGTTTTCGACAGCGTGACTCGTGCCGATATCGATAGCATAGTAGCGAAATATTCTGTCGATAGGGCAATAGTTTCGTCGGTGGGAAAGGACATGAACTACGACGAGTTGTTTGGGACGTTGCCTTACATGGTGCTTACATCGGAGGTGGCAGTGCCAATAACCAACTGCTACAAGACCCCCACAACCCTTGGCGCCGATAGGCTGGCAGGTGTGGTAGGAGCTGCAACACTATTTCCGAATAAGAACAATTTGGTTATAGACATGGGCACATGTATAACATTGGATTTTATAACCAAAGAGGCCGAATATCTAGGCGGTGCGATAATGCCGGGAATTTCGATGAAATTTAAGGCACTACATACTTTTACAAACAAACTTCCGTTACTATCTGCTGAAAATATAGAAAATATAGATATTGTAGGAAACGACACATGGTCGTCGATTTACTCGGGAGTGATGAACGGAACATGTCTTGAACTGGAGGGATTTGTGGCTAGATATGAAGAAAAATATGGCTCGATAAATGTAATTTTTACAGGCGGAGACGCTTTTTATTTTGAAAAACGAGTAAATTTTCCGAACTTTGTTAGTTCAAACTTATTGCTTATAGGACTTAATAAAATATTGAATACTAATGAATAATAAGAAAAATAGATGGTTGTTGTTTGTGCTATTATTTAGTGTAACACTGCCTATTTTTGCACAAAATGGAATAAATTCGCCTTTTTCGCAGTTCGGAGTTGGCGAATTAAAAACTCATTATTTCCACCCATACATCAATTCGATGGGAGGATTATCTTACACCATCCGCAAAAATAATGTCATCAATACCAATAACCCTGCATCGTATGCTGCTATCGATAGCAACTCGTTTGTGTTTGATATGGGGTTGGGAGCCGACTTTATAACATTGCAAAACAATAGTCAGTCGCTATACGATGCCGATGCTGCTCTTAGCCATATCATGTTGGGTTTTCCTCTTGCGAAATGGTGGAAAACAAGTTTCGGTATACAACCTTACAGCGAAGTGAGTTATATAACCACAAAGAATACTTATACTTTGGGTAACGGCGACTCTCTTTTTGCACAAAGTATATATGATGGAACCGGAGGAGTGACCAAATTGTATTGGGGTCATGCTTTTAAAATAGCCGACAATTTCTCGGTAGGTTTCAATGCAAACTATTTGTTTGGTCAAGAAACCAGAGCTATGACATTCCTTTTCCCCGACTCGGCATTTATGCTAAACTCTCGTCGTTTAAAAGTGACTCAGATAAGCAATTTTACTTTCGACTTTGGTCTTCAATACTATTACAGCCTAAACGAGAACTATACTCTAGGCTTAGGGCTTACTTACTCGATGCCAATGAATCTAAAAGTGAAAGACAACTCGGTGATATATACATTTGTTCAGAAAGGATATATGGAATATGCTCGCGACACCATATTGCCTTCGGCCGAATACGAAAGTACTTTGGAGATGCCTATGGTGGTAGGTATGGGGTTGTCGTTGGTACGCAACGAGAAATGGCTTGTAGGTGTTGACGCCACATACTCGTCGTGGTCGATGCCTAAATATACCGAAAATCCAGAAATCAACGTTTTGGGAAAATGGACAGCATTCGACTATACAGAAAGTTTGCGTTTCTCGCTAGGTGGAGAGAAAATGGCAGATATGTTTTCTAGCAAGTATTTCGAGCGAATGTCGTTCAGAGCCGGATTGCATTTCGAACAAGGTAAGCTAAGTGTGCTAAACCAACAAACAGGAGCTTTCGAAACACTTAACGACTTTGGTATACATGCAGGTATGTCGTTCCCGGTACGAAAGATGAAATCTGTGATAAATCTAACAGTTCAATGGGGAACATACGGAGTGAAAGAAATATTGAACAAGAACTATGTACAAATAGGTTTGTCGCTTTCGACTAGCGATACATGGTTTAAAAAACGTAAATACGATTAATATCACAAACGAGATAATAAATAAAGAATAATAATATAATAGAAATAGAAAATAAAAAATGAAAAAAATCAAGAGAATAGGAATGGCCATAATGGTAACAGCAATGGCTTTTTCTGCAAATGCACAAAAGATGGGAAAAACTCCCGAAGATAGTTTGAAGTGTATCGAAAACTTGTCGTTGTATCAAGAGTCGTACAAAATGAAAAATTACGTTGATGCATACGGCCCATGGAAAGAAGTGTTGAAATATTGCCCCGGCAATAGTAAAAACATATACATTCGTGGTGTGAACATATTGAAAAATATGATAGCTAATGCCAAAACCGGCGAAGAACAACAACAATACATCGACGAATTGATGATGATGTATGATTTGAGAATCCAATATTTTGGCGAAGAAGGTTTGAACAAGGCTCGTAAAGCTATGGACTTGGAACAGCTAAGAGGCGAAAAAGCTGTTGAAGAGTACTACAAATTGTATGCTGAAGCCGTTCAAATAGATAAAGAAAAATTAGAAGCTTCGTACATTTACAAATTCTTCGAAGCTACAATATTCTATGTACACACGAAGAAAGCTGAAGCTACTTTGATAATAGACAACTATGATTTGGCATCTACTTTGCTAGAAAAAGCATTGAAAGCCGATCCAACAAATGCCGACATCAAAGCAGCAATAAGCAATGTTGAAGCAGCATTTTCGCCATATGCTTCGTGCGAACAATTGGTAGAAATATTTGGTAAAAAATACGAAGAAAATCCTAACGATATAGATTTGATAAAGAAAATATCTTCGTTGTTGGAAAGCAAAGGTTGTACAAAAACAGATTTGTTCTTCAATACTACCGAAAAACTACATGCTGTAGAACCAAGTCCACAATCGGCTTATATGATGGGTAATTTGTGCTTGACAAAACAACAATATGGCAAAGCTGTGGAATATTTGAAAGAAGCTGTAGAAGGTATCGATGAAGATAAAAAATATCAAGCATACATACGTTTGGCTTATGCTTATCAAGGAGCAAAAAGCTATGTAGCATCAAGAAGTGCAGCTTACGAAGCTGCTAAATTGGATCCAACCAAAGGCGAACCATATATGATAATAGCTGCATTGTATGCCGAAACAGCAGGTAGTTGTTGTGGTAGTGGTCCTGTGATGAGCCGTGTGGCTTATTGGGCTGCCGTTGATAAAGCAATACGTGCTAAGAATGTAGAAGATACTCCGGAAATGGTAGAGCGTGCAAACAAATTTATAAGCACATATTCTCGTCACTTCCCAAATCAAACTGATGCTTTCATGGAAAATGTAATTGATGGAAGTTCGTTTACTGTTGGTGGTTGGATTGGAGAAACAACAACTGTAAGAACCGTAAAATAATATATTGTGAAATATTTATACAATATTATAGCAAGTCAAACACGCCTACTATTATCAATAGCAGGTGTGTTTGTTTTTTTGATGTCCGGATGTTCGAACGATATGAAAGAAATACAGTTTTTCGACCAATCGGGACAACCGGTACAGGTAGTTAGAGATACAGAAATAATACAAAGCAAAAAAGGCCATATACAGCTAAAACTTACAGCTCCGGTAATAAATGCTTATGATGGCGAAGAGGCTAAAACAGAATATCCCGAAGGTGTATTTATTCAATTTTTTGGCAACGACGACAAGATAAGTACTTCGTTGTCGGCAAAGTATGCTATTTCGTACGATTATAAACAAATAATGGAGGCTAGAAACAACGTGGTAGTAATAGATTATAACTCTGGCGATACAACGTATATGGAATCTATTGTTTGGGATAAAAACGAAAAAAGGATATATTCAGACAAGCCAATAAAGTCTGTAAACGGAAGTAGAATAACCTATGGCGACGGTTTTGAGTCGGATGAAAGTTTTAAAAATCCTCAAATTTTACGTCAAAGAGGAACTCTTGAATGGAACGAGGAATAATGTAGATAAATGACTTATTGGACTTTGTAAAATAGTAAAATATTCGGTTTTATAATAGTGTTTGTCTATCGTACTAATATTAAGAGTGTTTACTAATTAGAAATATTTATTTCTTAAAAAAGAAAAAAAACTATTGGATATTGGAAAAATATTTGTAAATTTGGAGATGTAAAATAATACAGATAATAGCTATAAAGTACAATAAATAAATAAGTTATACAATGAAAATCTTAGTATTAAACTGCGGAAGTTCATCTATTAAGTACCAACTGATTGATATGTCGAACAATGCAGAGGTGATGGCAAAAGGATTGTTGGAACGTGTTGGAACTGAAAATGGCGAATTTACACATCGTCCAAAAGGAAGAGATAAACACTACGAACAATTGCCAATAGCAAATCATACAGTTGGGATAGATCTTGTATTACATGCACTTACTGATCCTAAATTGGGTGTGATAAGTGATTTGAACGAAATAGGAGCATGTGGACACCGTGTGGCTCATGGTGGAGAAGTATTTAAAGATAGTGTTATAATAGACAAAGCTGTGATTAAACACATCGAAAACTTGTCAGAGTTAGCTCCTCTACACACTCCGGCTATTTTAAACGGAATATTAGCGACTGAAGAATTGTTGCCAAATATAAAGAAAGTAGCTGTATTTGACACTTCTTTCCATCAAACAATGCCGGCCGAAGCATACTTATACGGCCTACCTTACGAACTTTATGAAAAATATAAAGTTCGTCGCTATGGTTTCCATGGTACAAGTCATAAATTCGTAGCCGAAAAAGCTGCCAAGATGATAGGTAAAGATTGGCATGATTTGAAGATAATTACTTGTCACTTGGGTAGTGGTGCTTCGATAGCAGCTATCAAAAACGGACAATCTATAGATAGCACTATGGGATTTACTCCACTAGAAGGTTTGGTGATGGGTACTCGTTGTGGCGATTTGGATCCGGGAGTATTGTTGTATATAGCAGAAAAAGAAAATATGACTACAGCCGATTTGAATACAATGTTGAACAAGAAGAGCGGTTTGATGGGGCTTTGTGGACGTTCGGATATGAGAGATGTATATGCCGGTCGTAACGAAGGCGACGAAAAATGTAAACATGCATTTGATGTATTCGCTCATCATGTAAAGAAATACATTGGAGCATATTCGGCTATAATGAATGGTTGTGATATTTTGGTTATGACCGGTGGTATAGGAGAAAATGCTTGGTTTATGCGAGAACATATACTTACAAATATGGAATTTTTGGGTGTAGAAATAGATTTTGATCTTAACAAGACTATTATGGGAGAAGATAAAATTATATCGACACCAAATTCTAGAATAGCTACAATGGTAGTAACAACCGATGAAGAGTTCGTGATAGCTAGCGACACTGATAGATTGGTAAATGGTTGCAAATAGAATGCTTATTATAGGTGGCTTTTGAGAAATAAATATTGAAAGTTTTCTACATAATTGAAAGAATTGCTGATTTGTTTATACTAATTGGCAATTCTTTTTTTTCTTTTCTAGAATTATACGACTGCATTTCTTCGAGGTGTTATATAATAATGTAGTTATAAGAAGTTTATAAATGGAGTATAAAACTTGATTATAAAAAAACGGAAAAACGCTTTGCCAATTGGATAAAAAAGTGTATTTTTACAAATTATTTTTCATCATAAAAAAAACGTTATTATGTCTAATTTCACACACTTACATGTACATACACAGTATTCAATATTAGATGGTGCTGCTGATATTAAAAAATTACTTGCACGAGTAAAAGAACTCGGAATGGAATCGTTGGCTATTACAGACCATGGTAATATGTATGGAGTATTAGAATTTTTTAATGCTTCCAAAAAGGCCGGTATCAAACCAATATTGGGTTGTGAAATGTATGTGGCAGAAGATAGACATGTCAAAATAGGTTCGGAAAGTCGTAGCGGATACCACTTGATACTTTTGGCTAAGAATGAGACAGGCTACAACAATCTTATCAAGTTGTGTTCGATGGGCTATCTAAAAGAAAATTTTTATTACAAACCACGTATCGACAAAGAGTTATTACGTCAGCATACAGAGGGACTGATTTGCTGTTCGGCATGTTTGGGTGGAGAATTGCCCAAGACTATTATGAATAAAGGTATAGAGGCAGCATCGGTATTGGTGGAAGAATTTAAAGATATGTTCGGTGATGATTATTATCTAGAGCTGCAAAATCATGGCCGTGAGGAACAGAAGTACGTCAACGAGGTGTTGATGGAATTGTCTAAAAAACATGGAGTGAAACTTATTGCTACTAATGATGTACACTTTATAAAAAAAGAGGACGAAACAACACACCGAATATTGTTGTGCGTAAGTACAGGTCGTAAGTTTGATGAGCCTTCGTCGATGGAGTATACCGGCGAAGAGTATTTAAAGTCGGAAGAAGAAATGTTATCGTTGTTTCCGGAATGTCCGGAGGCAATAGCTAACACACAAGAGATAGTAAACAAAATAGAGCATTTTGAATTAGAACGTAATATAATATTGCCAAAGTTTCCATTGCCTGATGGTTACGATGAAATGCAATATCTAACACATATCACATGGGAAGGGGCAGCAAAACGCTATCCCGAAATGACAGAAGAAATACGCGAACGTATACAATTCGAGTTGGATACTATAGAAAAGATGGGATTCCCCGGTTATTTTCTTATCGTGCAAGATTTTATTAATGTATCGAGAAACGAATTGGGTGTTATAATAGGCCCAGGTCGTGGATCGGCAGCCGGATCGGTAATTGCTTATTGTATCGGTATTACCAATATAGATCCTGTTAAATATAAGTTGCTGTTTGAGCGTTTTTTGAATCCTGAACGTATAAGTATGCCTGATATTGATGTTGATTTTGATGATGAAGGTCGTGAAAAAGCATTGCAATATGTAATGGATAAATATGGTGCCGACCATGTGGCACAGATTGTTACTTTTGGTGCTATGGCAGCAAAATCGTCGATAAAAGATGTGGCGAGGGTAATGAACTTAGATTTGCAAGTTTCCAATTATTTGGCAAAACTAGTGCCGGAAAAACCCGGAACAACATTAAGTAAAGCTTTTGAAGAAGTGCCGGAACTTCGCGAACGTAGAGACAATGGTACCGAATTGGAGAAGAAAGTTCTCCAATATGCTGTAGAATTGGAAGGTTCTATTCGTAATACTGGTGTACATGCTTGTGGTGTGATAATTGGTCCACAAGATATATCAAACTTTGTGCCTGTAGCATCATCGAAAGAATCGGATTTGATGGTAACGCAGTTTGAAGGTAAACTGATAGAGTCTGTAGGTATGCTTAAGATGGATTTCTTAGGACTTAAAACATTGTCTATAATAAAAACTGCGTGCAAGAATATAAAGAAACGTCATGGTATCGATCTAGATATGGACAATATATCGCTAGAAGATAAATTGACATATGAATTGTATCAAAAAGGTGCTACTATTGGTACTTTCCAATTTGAATCGGAAGGTATGCAGTCGCATTTGCGAGATCTTAAGCCTACACGTTTTGAAGACCTTATTGCAATGAATGCTCTTTATCGTCCGGGTCCAATGCAATATATTCCTCAATTTATTGCTCGTAAGCATGGAAAGGAAAAGATAGAATATGATATTCCGATGATGAGTGAATACCTCGACGAAACGTATGGTATTACTGTATATCAAGAACAGGTGATGTTGCTTTCGCAATCTATGGCAGGATTTACCAAAGGACAAGCCGATGGGTTGCGTAAGGCTATGGGTAAGAAACTTAAAGATAAAATGGCCGAGCTTAAGGTTAAGTTTGTAGAAGGCTGTAGAAAAAAAGAGTTACCCGAAGATAAAGTAGAGAAGGTATGGTGCGATTGGGAAAAGTTTGCAGAGTATGCATTTAATAAATCGCATGCAACATGTTATTCTTTTGTGGCATATCAAACGGGATATTTAAAGGCTCATTATCCGGCCGAATATATGTCGGCGGTGCTTACTCATAACCTTAACGATATTAAAAAAATTACTTTCTTTATTGATGAATGTAAAAGATTGAAAATACCTGTATTAGGACCGGATGTAAATGAGAGTGATATTCATTTTATGGTTAATGATAAAGGTGAAATACGTTTTGGATTGGGAGCAATAAAAGGAATGGGCGAAAATGCAGCAACTGAACTTATAGCCGAACGAGAAAAGAATGGTAGATTTAAAAATATATTTGATTTCTTTGAAAGGATAAATCTAAAAACTATTAATAGTAAAAACATCGAGTCGTTGGCAAAATCTGGTGCGTTTGATACATTTAAAGAAATACATAGAGCACAGTATTTTCAGAAAAAGGAAACCGATACTACTCACTTTATAGGTAAATTGATTCGTTGGGTAAACAATAAAAATAGTGGTAATGCAGCACAAGTTTCGTTGTTTGATACTTGTGAGAATCTTAAACAAGAAGATTATCCTACTATTCCGGATGCTGAACCATGGTCGATAACAGAACAAGTAGGTTTTGAGAAAGAGGTGATAGGTTTTTATGTATCAGGTCATCCGTTAGATACTTTCAAAACAGAGATACAATATTATGTAAATACAAGCTTGTCG
Organism: Bacteroidales bacterium; assembly: GCA_017561155.1. Classification (GTDB taxonomy): domain Bacteria; phylum Bacteroidota; class Bacteroidia; order Bacteroidales; family P3; genus HGM05376. The sequence continues at coordinate 23,903 of JAFZDP010000002.1, forward strand.
GAGTTTAAAGATCTTGATACACTGCAAAAGAGAGCAGAAATAAAATTTGCAGGAATAGTAGTAGAAGCAACTCAATTAACTACAAAAACCGGAACTCCATACGGAAGATTTATAATAGAAGATTATGATGATACTTTTGAATTTACTTTATTCTCAAAAGATTATTCAAAGTTTAAGGACTATTTACTGAAAGGTAATTTTGTTTGTGGTAAAGGGATTGTAAAGGAAAAAAACTGGAATAATGATAGTGATACTATTGCGTTGGAATTCAAATTGACTGAAATGATGATGTTGGACGAAGTGTTAGACAATTTTGTGAAAAGTATTGTTTTCCATATAAAATTAGACGATATTGATGATGCATTCTGCGAAAAGATGGAAAAGATTATAAAGAAGAATAAGGGTAAAGTTCAGTTGATAACTTCGGTAGAGGATTATGTTGATGACGAAAAGATAAGCATACAAATGATAGCAGAAAAACGTGTTAATCCATCGACTATTTTGACAGAGCTAAAAAATATAGATAAGATACTTGGTATAGAAATAAGATAATGATGAAACTACAAACAGATGTTGTGCCCCAAAGTGAAGGACTGTTTTTAAGCCATGATAATAAGGTATTATTAATAGGATCGTGTTTTACTGATTCTATAGGTGAGCGACTTGAATATTTTGGTTTTCAGTGTCTGCGTAATCCTTTTGGAATATTGTACAATCCTTTTTCTATAGCATCGTGTTTAGAATATTGTATTTCAAATAAGCATGTATCCGACGAAGATTTGATATTTCACAACAATTTGTGGCATTCGTGGTTGCATCATAGTAAATTTTCAAATATTTCTAAGCAAGATTGTTTGCAAATATGTAATAGCGAAATGGAAAAAGCTTCGGCTTATTTGAAAACAGTTGATTATATAATTCTAACTTGGGGTACTGCTTTGGCGTATCAACTTAAAGATAATAATTTAGTGGTAGGAAATTGTCACAAAGTTCCATCAACTTATTTTGAACGTAGACTATTGACTATAGAGGAGATAGAAGAACGTTATATAGAATTGGGAAAAAAAATACATACAATAAACCCTACTGCAAAAATAATACTGACAGTAAGTCCTATTAGACATTGGAAAGAAGGGTTTAGAGAAAATCTTTTGAGTAAGTCGGTATTGCATTTAGCTGTAGATTCATTGAGAAAGAAATCTGATAGATTTTGTTATTTCCCATCGTACGAAATTGTTATGGACGAGTTGAGGGACTATCGATTTTATGAACGAGATATGTTGCATCCCAATCCTATAGCTATAGATATTATTTGGGATAGATTTTTGGAAACATATTCGAATACTAATGTAAGAGAAGTTTGTATGTTGGTAGATAAATATCGTAAAATGAAACAACACAAACCTTTTTTCCCGGATAGTGAAGAATATAAACAACATCAAAGTAAAATGGAAATCTTATATAAGCGATTAGAAAGTATATTTGGACGAGCTTTGCTATAGGCAACTTCTAAAAATTTCATGTTTCGGATAAATAAAAGAATGTTCTTTAAAACTTTTGCGTGGTTGACTTTGTCGATGTTGCTGTTGCTCGAAAGAGCCAATGTTTAGACATTGCTCTTTACTCGCTTTGCGTTTTTTTTGAATAAGGAGTTCTATGTATCAATTGTTATTCGAATATCTATTGCCATTTTTATTGTATGTGGATTGTATTCTTTATCTCCAATCTGACATTGAAAATTTCAAAAAAATAATTAGATTATTCTTTTGATTTTTGTGTGATAAAACAACATTTTTTACCGATAGTGAAAGACCTTTGAAAAGGTATTTTGAGAAGGGTGTATGCTTCAGGTGAGAAGAATGCATGCTTCAGACGAGAAGAGTACACCCTTTATTAGTGAAGTCTAAAACGATTAATAATCAGTTGTTTAGTTATTTAGTTTTTTAGTAACATTTATATGATATAAATATGGAATATCCGATATCTTTGTTGAATAATTTCTAATTTATGGTTATTATAAATTGTTATATATAATGTATTGATTAATATGCATAATCATGCAAAATCCTAATACCCTATTTGGAATGAGTATTTTATGTTAGTTTAGTTGTGAACCATTGGTATTGTAATTTGTTTTTCATAGCAAATAAATAATAATAAAACTATGAAAAAGAAAATGTTGTTGCTTGCGTTTTTATTTACAACGCATCATTTTGTTTCGGAAGCCTGTACAGGCATTTCGCTTACAGCAGCTGATGGTAGTTATTTCCAAGCTCGTACTATCGAATGGGGGGGAACCAATTTAAATAGTATGTATGTTGTTGTTCCGCGTCGTTATTCTCAAACATCGCTTACTCCAACTGGTGAAAATGGTTTGAAATTTTCATCAAAATATGGTTATGTAGGGTTGGCGGTTCATCAAAAAGAATTTATTGCCGAAGGTATCAATGAGGCAGGGTTGTCGGCAGGATTATTCTATTATCCTAATTATGGCAGTTATTTAGACTATGATGCGGCTTACAATTCAATTACGCTTTCAGATCTTCAATTTGTATCGTGGTTGTTGTCGCAGTTTGCTACAGTCGATGAGGTTCGACAAGGAGTTGACGATGTTCGTATTGTATCTATACAACCGGGCCCAAGTTCAGACAATGCTATACATTGGAGGGTAGGTGATAAGAATGGAAACCAAATAGTGATCGAAATAGAGAAAGGAGTTGTACATATATATGACAATGTGATAGGCGTTCTTACAAATGCACCAAACTATCAATGGCATATTACAAACCTTAATAACTATGTAAATCTTACCTCTCAGAATTCTAAGCGTCATCCAATGGGATCTATAGAAGTATTTCCATTTAGTTACGGCTCCGGATATTTGGGATTGCCTGGCGATTTTACTCCTCCGTCTAGATTTGTAAGAGCAGCATTTTTTAAAACTACTGCGCCAATTTTAAAAACAGCAAAAGAAACAATGTTGCAATGTTTTACAATACTAAACAATTTTGATATTCCTATTGGAATGGAATATTTGAAAAACGAAATACCCGATTTGCCAAGTGCAACCCAATGGACCTCTGTGATAGATCTCACACATCGTGAAATATACTACAAGACTTTTTACAATAACACTATTAGACATATAGCCTTGGCTGATATCGATTTTGAAAAAGTAAAATATCAATATCATCCATTGGATAAAAAAGATTCTCAGCCAATAGAAACAATAAAGATTAAATAATTTTTTGTGCTATAATCATTCTATTTTTACCAAGAAAATCTTGATGTAATTGGGCATTATAGCCTTGCTTTTCGAGCAAGGCTATAGTTTCGTTTCCTAATTCTTCGTTTATCTCTAAATATAATCGGCCATCAGGATTTAGGTATTTGTTTGCAAATAGAGCAATACTTTTGTAGAAGATTAAAGGATTGTTGTCGGGAACAAATAGTGCAAGGTGTGGTTCGTAGTCAAGTACGTTGCAGTGCATTTGAGCTTTTTCCATATCTCTTACATAAGGAGGATTGCTTACAATAATGTCAAATTTTGTTTCATCAAAAGGATTGTCTATCTTAAGAATGTCTGAAATGGCGAAGTTTATATTACAAAGATTAGTTTTAGCATTAGATTGTGCTATTTTTATTGCCTCGACTGATATGTCGGTAGCATATACTTGGGAATTATTTATAGCTTTTGATAGAGCTATTGCTATGCAACCGCTTCCGGTGCATATATCTAAAATATTTTTAGGTGCAAGATGCTTTTCTTTTTCTATTATGTTGTAAACTATTTCTTCGGTTTCCGGACGAGGTATTAGAGTGGCAGGTGTTACGTTGATTGGTATATCACAAAAAGTGGTGCTTCCTAAAATATATTGTATTGGTTTGCCAAAACGAAGATCTTTTATTGCGAAATTAAGTTTTAGCAAGTCTGATTGATTGATTGTGCTATTTTTGAAAGCCAAAAAATGAGCAGTATTCCATCCTAAGAAGTGTTCAAATAACATTAATATAAATGTTTTGATTTCGGATTTTGGATATAGATTTTCTAACTCTTGGTAAGCAAATCTTTCTATGTCGCAAACTTTATTTGATGGTATTCTCATTTCTTTATTTTGTTTTAATATTGGTGAATAATAGTATGTTGTATCTTGTTGTTATGTTTATATGTCGATGCAAAAATACAAATTTATTGATTTAGTCAAAAATTTAAGAATAAAAATTTTTAATTATATTGAAAAAAGTGTAATTTTGTAGTGTCTAAGACAATGAATATGTAAAAAATATTTTTAAATAAAACTACTGAATATGTGTGGAATAGTTGGATATATAGGTCCTAAAGATGCTTGTTCTATTTTGTTAAAAGGCTTGCATAGATTGGAATACAGAGGCTACGATAGTGCCGGAGTAGCTTTGATTAATAATAATGGTAACTTATCAGTATATAAAAGTAAGGGAAAAGTTGCCGATCTAGAGAATTTTATCAACGATAAAGATATTAGTGGTACTATTGGAGTGGCTCACACTCGATGGGCTACACATGGAGAACCAAATACTTTAAATGCTCACCCTCATTATTCGCAGTCTGGAAATCTAGCTCTTATTCATAATGGTATTATAGAAAACTATAAACCATTGAAACAAGAATTGATTAATCATGGACGTACTTTTGCTTCGGAAACCGATACAGAAGTACTTATACAATTCATAGAATATGTAAAGGAATTACATGCTTGTGATCTTTTTGAAGCTGTACAATTAGCTCTAAAAAATGTTGTTGGAGCTTATGCTATCGTGGTTATCGATAAGTATAATCCAAATAGACTTATAGCTGCAAGAAAAGGTAGTCCACTAGTAATAGGTGTTGGAGAAAAGGAATTCTATATTGGTTCAGATGCTACACCTATTATAGAATATACCAAACAAGTGGTGTATTTGGGTGAAGAAGAAATTGCAGAAGTTACAAGAGATGGTGGATTGCAAATTATTAATTTGGAAAAAGTATCTCAAACTCCAATTATAAAAACTGTGGAAATGAATCTTAGCGATATAGAAAAAGCAGATTTTCCACATTACATGTTGAAAGAGATATTTGAACAGCCGGATGCTTTGCTAAATAGTATGAAAGGTCGACTTAATCCGGAAGAAAAAGATGTATTGCTTTCCGGTATTATTGATCATAAAGATCGCATCTTGAATGCTGAGCGAATTATCATTTGTGCTTGTGGAACATCATGGCATGCAGGACTTATTGCTAAATATATTATTGAAGAGCTTACTCGTATACCGGTAGAGGTAGAGTATTCGTCGGAATTCCGTTATAGAAATCCGGTAGTAACCGATAAGGATTTTGTTATAGCAATTTCTCAATCGGGAGAAACAGCCGATACTTTGGCAGCAATACAATTGGCAAAAGAAAAAGGAGCATTCCTTTATGGTATCTGTAATGTTGTAGGTTCATCGATACCTCGTGAAACACATACGGGTTCGTATCTTCACATCGGTCCGGAAATAGGTGTGGCGTCTACAAAAGCTTTTACAGCACAAGTAACAACTCTTATGCTTATGGCTATGGCTATAGCAAAACTAAAAGGTACTATAACAAATGAGTATTTTGAAGAACTTGTCGAAGAATTGCAAACTATACCTGAAAAGATAAGGACTACACTTAAGCTTAATGAGAAGATAGAGAAATATTCTAAGATATTTACATATGCACGCAATTTTATCTATTTAGGTCGTGGATATAATTATCCTATTGCATTGGAAGGTGCATTGAAATTGAAAGAAATTTCTTACATCCATGCAGAGGGTTATCCATCAGCCGAAATGAAGCATGGACCAATTGCTCTAATTGATGAAGAAATGCCTGTGGTAGTGATAGCACCTGCTCATTCGAAATACGAAAAGATATTAAGTAATGTTCAAGAAATAAAAGCACGAAAAGGTAAGATAATTTCAATTATAACGGAAGGTGATACAGCTATAAAAGAATTGTCCGATATATATTTGGAAATACCTCATACTATGGATTGCTTTACTCCACTATTGACAATAATACCACTACAATTGATGTCATACCATATTGCTATTGTAAAGGGTAGAGATGTTGACCAACCTCGTAATTTAGCAAAATCTGTTACAGTGGAATAAGTATTATACAGGACTTTGATATTTATATTTAAAAAAAAGAACCCCTTGGGGTTCTTTTTTTTGTTTGATAATTATGATGAATGTGATAATTATATTATTATACAGATCCGATGTTGATTAGCTACTTAATAGTGGGAAAACCTTATAATATATTAACAGAAACTGATTCTTTTTGAGATTCTTTCTAAAAGGAATTTTGAAGGAATGGCGTTATAATTTATTAGACAATGTATTTAGTATTTTTTTAATGTTTGAAGATTCAATTTTTACTTTAGTTATAAAAAATATTCTATAATTAAATTGTTCTAATTTTATATTCGTGTAATAAAGATATGAATCTTCAATGTTATAATGGATGTTTTTAGTTTCAAAATGTTGTTTTTTATAGATGAAATATGCTATTTTACCATTATTTTTGTATATATGGATTTGTGTTTAACATAGTATTTTTATTTTTAACATTTGTGTATTATTTTGAAATATAAGTATTTGTAATGAAATTGTATTGGTCTAGATGTGAAAATTAGATATTTTTTTATTTAAAAGGTTATTCTATTTAAAAAAAGTTGTATCTTTGCATTTGTAAAATATAGGAAAACCGATGCCTTAAGTAGGTGTAAATAAGTAAAATAATGAATACGATGAAGAAATTATTCATATCGTTGGTTGCTTTGGCAATGTTTTTTAATGGGAAAGCCCAAGATAGTAATATTAATGTTGAACAATTAAAGTTTGACGAGGTTGTTGATACTACCATATTAGAAGAGGAGACAGAATGCCCTAATTGGGTTGATTGTTTAGGAGCAATGTTAGAATGGTCTTACGTAGGTGCGAATGTAACATATGGTGTGTCGCCATATAGAGTTTACATGATAGAGGTAGATGAAAGTTTAGCTACATCTATAGAAGGAATTTATGTGGAACCAAAATATTCAGAATTCTCAATCGCTCCAAAATGGCAATTTGATTTAACTAATAGAGTATCTTTAGGTTTTAGTTTTTATTTGTCTCGTTGGGCTGTTTCTAAAAGTATGATTTATGAGGTGAATCAAAATACAAATGCAATAACTTCAAAAGAAGTGGAAGTAAGAAATACAAATCTACAATTTGCTTTTGCTCCTAATATGCGTTATTATTTTGCAAAATGGGATAAACTTTCTTTCTTCGCTGATGTTGTTGCCGGTTTTGCTTGTGGAAAGGAAAAACAGATGATAAATGATATGTACGTTAATACTGATAATACTAAAGTTGATTTAGTAAAAAGATTTTCTTTAGGAGTATCAGTTACTCCAGGTCTTGCTTACAAAATAAATGATGATTTTAGATTAGATCTTACTTTTGATTTATTTGGATTGAACTATACTTGGAACAGAATGAAGGATCTTGTTAATACTGATTCAGAAACTAATAAACCAGTAGTGTACAAAGAACATGAGTTAGGTTTTGGAACAGATACTAGAAGCTTGTTTAATGCCGGAACAATTAGTTTAGGTGTAGTGTATGTGTTGTAAATAATTCTAATAAAACTCTTAATGTTTTACTTTTGTAGAATATATTGAAGGGTGAAAAGATTTTAGATACTTAATTTAGATATATATACATTATAAGCGGGATTTATTTTAATTCCGCTTTTTTTTTGTTGTTGTGAAAAAAGATTTTCAACTTGTGTACAATGTTTTATTATTTTTCGTTTATATATGTCAAATTAATAAGAGATGGAATTGAAGATATTTTTGTGTAGATTGTTTTTAGCATTGCTACTTGGTGCTTTTATAGGTGTGGAAAGGCAAATAAAGCAACGTAGTGCGGGACTTATAACCAATGCCCTAGTCGCTTTAGGTGCTTGTACCTTTATTTTGATATCTGAAAGTGTTGCGGTCAAAGGGAGTTATGATAATTTGCGTGTCGTAGCTCAGATAGTTACTGGTATAGGGTTCTTGGGAGCCGGAGTTATTATGAGAGATGGTTTTACTATTCATGGATTGAATACAGCTGCTACTATATGGTGTTCGGCAGCAGTGGGTTCATTATGTGGCTTTGGTCTTTATTGGGAAGCAGCTATCGCTGCCGGGATAATAATATCAGCGCATCTTGTTCTTAAACCATTAGCTGACTATTTTGATAAAAGGCCAATAAAGCCAATTGAAATAAAAAATGTAGGTTTTTCGCTTATAGTAATTACTGATATTAAAAATGAGATGTCGTTACGATCATTGTTAGTAGATATGATTAGCGGTTACGATAATTTTCAGTTGCAGAAAATGAAATCTACTCAAAATTCTAATTCGGGACAAGTGGAATTAAAAATGGATATACTTTGTTACGATAAAGATAATATGCTTTTGAAACAGCTGCTTGCAGATATGTCGAAGGTGCAATGTATAAAAGAAATATCCACTTCGACGCTTGCCAAAAAAATAGAACATTAAACAACATTAGAGATACTGATATTTATGAGAAAGCATTTGTTGCTATTTACTTTGTTTTTTACTACTTTGGAAATATCGTTTTGTCAAACTGATATTTTCCCTCAAGGATATTTTAGATCACCATTGAATATCCCTCTTACAACATCAGGTACTTTCGCCGAAATTAGAAACAATCATTTTCATTCCGGATTCGATATTCGGATAGGTGGTGTTGTGGGAGAGCCTGTCTACTCGGTGGCAGATGGGTATGTGTCGCGTATAAAGGTGTCGGCTTATGGCGGAGGAAAAACACTTTATATTTCACACCCCAATGGATATAAAAGTGTGTATATGCACTTAGAAAAGTTTGCTGGTCCTATAGCTGAATATGTAAAAAAATATCAATACGAACATAAAGTATTTGAAATAGATATAGAAGTTTCTAGTGATAAATTGCCCGTCGTCAAAGGGCAACAGATAGCTAATGCCGGTAATAGTGGTGGTTCGCAAGGTCCTCATTTGCATTTTGAATTAAGGCATGATCATAACGATAAAACTATAAATCCCTTACTTTTTGGAATACCATTCCATGACAATATGTCTCCTAATATACATAATGTTAAAGTATATCCGGCTTCGGAGGTAGCAACGATAAATGGGAAAAATATGCCCGTTACGTTGTTAGAAACGAAAACCAATGCCAAGACAAAAAAGAAGTATACAGTAAAGCACGACACGATAGAAGTATCCGGCCGTTTTTATACAGGAATATATGCTACAGATCCTGCTCCAAAATCGACGGGGAAAAATGGAGTTTTTGATATAAAATTATATGTTGATGGTAAGATATATTATCACTACAATCCTAGAGAGTTTATGTTTGAAGAGACAAGGGCTGTGAATACTATGATAGATTATGACTATTATAAAAAAACACGTCAAGCATATATATTGTCAAGAGTTCTTAGAGGAAATAAGAGTGAGGTATGTAAGGCATTCAAAAATAATGGTTATATAGTTTTTACTGATAATCTTTGTCATAAATTGCTTTATAAAGTAGAGGATTTTCATGGCAATGTATCTGAATTTTCGTTTATAGTAAAAAGTATTCCTGCTGAAGCTCAGGAAAAAATATCGGTTGGCAATGCTACAGATAAGTATACGATACCTATTGCATACTATTTGAAAAATAGGTATAAAACAGAAGGTTTTGAAGTATATTTTGACGAAAATACTTTTTACGAAAACGATATGATGTGTTACGAAAAAGTAGCACCAAAATATAAATCTATATTATCCGATGTGCATTTATTGACATTTAAAAATCATGCATATCCTCCGCATAAAACTTATAGGGTAAAGATAACTGTTCCCGATAATTTGCGAAACATTAAAAATAAATTATTGTTGGTGTCGGTAGATGGAAATAAAATAGTGGCACAACCATTTAAATTACATAATGATACTATAGAGGGACAACTTAGGCTGTTTGCCGGTTTGGCATTGTCTATAGATACTATTGCACCCAAGGTTTCGCCAATAAATTTTACACCGGACAAGGTGACGAAAACAAAGAGTTTGAGAATAAAGATTACCGACAATTTGTCGGGGATAACAAAATACAATTGTTATTTGAACGATACTTGGATACTAGCCGAACACGATGGTAAGACGGCATCGTTGACTATAGATGTTTCAAGTATGATTCGTAAAGGAAAAAACAAACTTAAAGTAATTGTTTCCGACAGAATTGGAAATACTACAACACAAGAATGGAATATTATTTATTAACTATTCAAATATGTGATAATTAGTATTTTTCTAGAATTATGTGTTTTAATTCTAAATAATTGGTAAATAATTTATATCTTTGCAGAATAATTGAATACAATATTTCTTTTGTTTTACGTCTGATATACAAGATGTAAGACGATGTTTTAGATTAGAAAAAAACTATAAATAATGTATATAATACGCACAAAGAAAGAATTGGCCCAAGATACTATCTTGATGGATGTAGAGGCCCCACGTATAGCAAAGTCGGCATTGCCCGGACAATTTTTAATTGTGAAAATGGCTGAAAATTCCGAGAGAATACCATTAACAATTAGTGATTACGATATAGAAAAAGGAACTGTAACTATCGTTTTCAAAGTGATAGGCGAGTCTACACGCAAGATGGCGGAATACAATGTAGGCGAAAGTTTTCGCGATGTTGTAGGTCCTCTTGGTCGTCCGTCAGAATTTGTACATCTTTCAGAAGAAGAACTAAAGTCTAAAAAGTTCGTTTTCGTAGGGGGTGGGGTAGGTATAGCTCCTATTTATCCTCAAGTTAAATGGCTACATAACCATGGTGTTGAAGTAGATTGTATTATAGGTGCAAGAACTCGTTCGTTGTTGGTGTTCGAAGAAGAGCTAAAAACAGCATGCAACCTTTATGTTACAACCGACGATGGCTCGTCTGAGTATAAAGGTTTGGTTACCGATGTACTTCGCACTCTTGTAGATGGTGGAAAACACTACGACGAAGTTGTAGCTATTGGACCTATGATTATGATGAAATTTGTGTCGCAAGTAGCTCATGGATATGGTATTCGTTGTACAGTAAGTTTAAATTCGTTGATGGTAGATGGTACAGGTATGTGCGGAGCATGCCGTGTAAGCATTGGTGGCGAAACTAAGTTTACTTGTGTTGATGGTCCTGAATTTGATGCTGCTTTGGTAGACTTTGATTTGGCTATGAAGCGTCAGGCTATGTACAATACTGTAGAAGGTAAAAAACAGATGGAAGCTGAGGAAGAAGCCGAAGGTCACATTTGTCATATAGGAGGTATAGCCGACGAGGTAAGAGATAAAAAAATGAGAGTTCCGGTTAGGGAACAAGATCCTAAAGTGCGTGCAAAAAACTTCGACGAAGTATGTCTTGGATATAATGCCGAAGAGGCTATTTTGGAAGCACAACGTTGTCTTAACTGTAAAAATCCACAGTGTGTAAAAGGCTGTCCTGTTAATGTTCATATCCCTCAATTTATCAAATTTGTTGCCGAAGGTAACTTTATGGAAGCTGCCAAGGTTATAAATCAAGACTCTGCGTTGCCTGCTGTTTGTGGTCGTGTATGTCCACAAGAAAAACAATGCGAAGGCAATTGTGTGCTTGGTAAGAAAGGCGAACCTGTTGCTATAGGCAAATTGGAGCGTTTTGTAGGCGACTGGGTGAGAGAAAACAAAATAGTTTTCGACAAGCCAACTGCCAACAACGGACACAAAGTAGCTGTGATAGGTAGTGGTCCTTCGGGTATTACATGTGCCAAAGACCTTATGATGATGGGTTATGATGTTACTGTTTTCGAAGCTTTGCACGAGTATGGTGGAGTGTTGGTGTATGGAATACCTGCATTCAGATTGCCTAAAGAAACAGTAGTTAGATACGAGATAGAGAATGTACAAAAAATGGGTGTACATTTCGAAAAAGATATTATCATTGGTAGAACAGTATCTATCGACGACCTTATGGATAAGGAAGGATTCGAAGCTGTATATATTGCATCGGGTGCCGGTTTGCCAAACTTTATGAATATTCCCGGCGAAAACTATTGTGGTGTAGTATCGGCTAACGAATTTTTGACTCGCAACAATTTGTTGTTTGCATACAAGGAAGGCTACGAAACACCAAACTATGTCGGTAAGAAAGTTGCCGTTGTAGGTGGTGGTAATGTGGCAATGGATGCTGCTCGTACTGCTTTGCGTCTTGGTGCCGATGTTAAGATAGTATATCGTCGTTCGGAAGAAGAGTTGCCGGCACGTGCCGAAGAAGTACACCATGCTAAAGAAGAAGGTGTTGATTTCCATTTGTTGTGCAACCCGGTAGAAATACTTGGAAATAACGAAGGCTGGGTTTCAGGAATGAAATGTGTTCGTATGCAACTTGGCGAACCTGATGCTACAGGACGTAGAAAACCTGAAGTTATGCCAAATTCAGAGTTCGTATTGGATGTAGATATGGTTATTATGTCTATCGGTACATCGCCAAACCCACTTATTTCTACTACAACACCCGGTTTGGACGTGAATAAAAGAAATTGTATTGTAGCTGATGAAGAAAGCGGACAAACATCACGTCAGGGCGTATTTGCCGGTGGAGATGCTGTAAGCGGTGCTGCTACAGTGATCCTTGCTATGGGTGCAGGTAAGAAAGCTGCCAAAGCAATAGACGAATACATAAAAAGCAAATAAGTTTTTAAATAGTTCTCTTAGTGAAGAACTAATATAAGCAAAGGCAAAAGTTGTAGGAAACACCTACTTCTTTTGCCTTTATTTTTATGTACTAAGTTGTACATAAACCTATATCTTTCTTGTTACAACAAAATCGGTCTTTAGTGTTTTACCGATGTTGTATTTGGTTTTATATAGTCTGCATTTTTGGGCGAAAACAAAAAGAAAATCGAATGAGATGGGTTTTTCTTTCTGTCTATTTTGCCAAAGTTGGTTGGTATTTCGTTTGTATAGCTTTCGAAATGTATACGATTTTCGTTTATACTTTGTTCTATAAAATATTCTGTCAGAACAGAGATGCGGTTGTTGCTCAACAGTTCATTGAAAGTATCATCTGCGGTTAGATATTCAAATATAAACACATAAAAATCCAAGTGATGATTTTCTTTCAAGAATGTTTCTATCGTAATAAGTTCGGGGCATTCCAATAGTTCGGAACTTGCTGTTTGATGGAAAATATCGTCAATTTTGTAAATCTTACCAATCTCGAATCCACTAAGTTTTATTTGTTCTGAAACATTTATATTTCCCAATGTTTTGTTTGTTTGTGTCGAATATTTCTTTTGAGTCGATAGGTAGTTGGTTTTACTTATATCGAGAGTGTATTTCTTGTTGTTTCGTAGGTATGCCTTAAACATTCCTTGTTTGTTTGTAGTAGTAGTGTATATTGGAATGTTGTCTTCAATAACTGTTATTTTCGAACCTTCCAACGGATTGTTGTAGTCGTCGTATATTGTTCCGTTTATCATAGTGAACATCGGGGAATATGCAAACGAGTATATTTTATCGTCAAGCACTTTGTAGTCTCTGTTGCTTACAAGGAAGTTCTTGCCTGTGTTTGGGTCTATTATAAACTCAAAATCGTCGGCAAAGGAGTTGTATGGGTAGTATAGATTTTCTACGTCAGAAGGGGTGCCATTGTTCCAATTGCTTTCGTATATGTCGAATCCGCCGTAGTTTTCAGCTTGTCCGTCCGACGAAAAGAACAAACAATTGTTGTAAAAGAAAGGGCTTATCTCGTCGCCTTTGGTGTTCACCTCGTCGCCCAAGTTTACAGGATTGCTCCAACCTTTATCTGTCTGTTTGGTATACCACAAGTCGATGTCGCCTTTTCCGTTAGGTAGTTTGGCCGAGAATATCATTATGTTGCCATCGGCTGTGAATGTAGGGTGCGACAAGGGAATTATTTTTTTGCCTATCTTGACTTTGTTGGCACTTTGCCATTTACCATTTTCCCATTTGCATTCGTAAAGATATTCTTTGTTGTCCGATTCCAAAACGGTAAAAAATAAATTATTGTTTGCCGGATTGGTAGTTACATATACTATGTTTGCTTCGATGTTCGATATTTCTCCTTCCAACATAAAATGGCCTATGCTATTGTTCTCGATATTTGCCGAAAACATGTCGTATTTCATTATCTTTTCGGCATAGTCCTTCTTTTCGGGTATTATAGCGTAGCTTGTGGTAGAGTAGTACATTTTGTTGCTTATTACCGACAAACCGCGTTTTTTGCCCAAAGTATGTATGTTGTTTATAACCTCTGCCGAAAGTAATTTATTTTCGGCAGAGTGTTGCAAAGGAAAATCATAGTATACAGATGCCTGTGCCATGTCGGCGGAAGTATCTGTTGTCGATGACTGTTTCTCTTCCAAAACAGCCTTCAGTCTGGAATATTTGCCGTTGGTTTTTAATGCTTCGGCATACGATTTTAGCGATACAACATAAAGCGAATCATATTTTATGGCTTTGTCGAAATGTGCCAAAGCCACCGAGTAGTAGCCCATACCAAGGTAACATTCGCCCATTTTGGCATAGCATTGTGCCATTACATGGTGTTTGTTTGCATCTATCTTTGGCTCTACTTTTTTGTAGGCAAGCAGTGCTTCGTGGTAATGTTTCTTACGCACAAGTTTGTTGCCTTCGGTCAGTTCTTTCTGTGCATGTAGGTTTCCTATGCCACAAACAAATAGCAGCAAACAGATTCCATGTAGTATGGCGGCTTTATGTTTCGTTTTGTATATCATCGTTTTTGTTGTAGTCGTTGTTTGTTATTGTTCGAAAACCAATGGAATTACTTCGCTCATATTTTTCACATAGTGGAACGTCAAACCTTCAAGATATTTGTCGTTTATTTCATTGATATCGTTTTCGTTCTTTTCCGAAAGTATGATGTCTGTAATCTTGGCACGTTTTGCAGCAAGTATTTTTTCTTTTATTCCACCTACCGGAAGCACTTGTCCTCGTAGTGTAATTTCGCCGGTCATGGCGAAGTTCGAGCGTACTTTACGTTGTGTAAATACCGATAGCAGTGCTGTAAACATAGTTATACCTGCCGATGGTCCATCTTTTGGTGTTGCTCCTTCGGGTACGTGTATATGAACATTTTTGGTTTCGAATAAGTTTTCGTCTACTCCAAATTTCTCGGCATTGGCTTTCAAGTATTCAAAAGCAAGTGTTGCCGATTCTTTCATTACGTCGCCAAGGTTTCCTGTCATGGTTAGTTGGCCTTTGCCTTTGCTTAGGCTCGACTCTATAAACAATATTTCTCCGCCTACGCTGGTCCATGCCAATCCTGTCACTACACCTACTTCGCTGTTCGAACGGCTTTCGTTGTGGTGTATGGGAAGACCTAATATTTCTTTCAAGCAATCTTTCTTTATGTTGCGTTCAGGCAACTCGTCTTTTACTATTCGTACAGCATTGTGACGTATTATTTTTGCTATAGCTTTTTCAAGCTGACGTACTCCCGATTCGCGTGTATACTCCGAAATGATTTGCGACAACACGGCGTTGCTGAATGTGAATTGGTTTTTCTCCAATCCGTGTTCCTTAAGTTGGCGTGGCACCAAGTGCTTGCGTGCTATCTCTATCTTTTCTTCCAAAATGTAGCCGGACACGTCTATTATCTCCATTCTGTCTAGCAAGGCAGGATGAATGGTGCTCAACGAGTTTGCAGTAGCTATAAATAGAACCTTCGAAAGGTCGTAGTCTATATCCAAATAGTTGTCGTGGAAGGCTGTGTTTTGTTCCGGATCCAATACTTCCAAAAGAGCCGAAGCAGGGTCGCCGTTCACGCTCATGCCCATCACTTTGTCTATTTCGTCTAGGACAAATACAGGATTCGATGATTTTGCTTTCTTTATGTTTTGTATCACACGTCCCGGCATAGCACCAATATATGTCTTTCTGTGTCCGCGTATTTCGGCTTCGTCTCTAAGTCCGCCAAGTGCCATACGCACATATTTGCGGTTTAGTGCCGATGCTATAGAACGTCCCAACGAAGTTTTTCCCACACCCGGAGGGCCTACCAAACACAATATAGGCGATTTCATATCCCCTTTAAGTTTCAAAACGGCAAGGTATTCCAATATGCGTTGTTTCACCTTTTCTATGCCGTAATGGTCTTTGTCTAAAGTTTTTTGGGCATGCTTTAAGTCCAGATTGTCCTTGGTGTATTCTCCCCAAGGCAAATCTAAAAGTATGTTCAAGTAGTTAAGTTGTGTCGAATAGTCGGGCGACTGTGGGTGCAATCGCATCAACTTTTCCAATTCTTTTTGGAATATTTCTCTTACGCTGCGGCTCCAATTCTTCATTTCAGCACGAGCGCTAAGTTCTTCTATCTCTTGTTCTCCCGGATTGCCTCCAAGTTCTTCTTGAATGGTTTTTAGTTGTTGGCTCAAGAAGTATTCTCTTTGTTGCTTATCCATATCGTTCTTAACCTTTTTCTGTATTTGGTTTTTTACTTCCAAGAATTGTATTTCCTTGGTAAGATAAGACAACACTTTGCTTATTCTATCCGAGAACTTTGTTATTTCTAATAGGCTTTGTTTTTCGAATGTACTTATTTCAAGATGCGACGCAACAAAGTTTACCAACAACTTAGGTGTCTTTAATCCTTTTATAGCCATAGTAGCCTCTGATGGCAAGTTGGGGCTTTCTTTTATAATTTGGCTATACATATCTTTTACACTTTCAAGAAGTGCAATATCTCTGTTGTCGGGGTTGTTTTCGTCAATGTCCATAACTTCCGGAGCGTCGAAAACTTTTCCTTTCAGGTAAGGTGTGGTATCGGTAATTTCGCTTAGGCCTATACGTTTGCTACCTTGTAGTATACCTAGCAAATTGCCATCGGGCATTTCTAATATTTTAAGTACCTTGGCAGCTGTACCACGATTGTATAGGTCGTCCATGGTAGGCTCTTCGGCGTCGTTGTTTTGTGCCACAACGCCTATAACCATATTCTTTTTGTAGGCTTCTTTTAATAGTTTTATAGATTTTTTGCGTCCTGCTGTTACAGGAAGTATAACTCCCGGAAATAGCACATTGCCTCGCAATGCCAACAATGGGAGTTCGTCGGAAATATCCGGCTCGTCTAGTAGTACGTCTTCGTCTATTTCCGATATAATAGGAATAATACTAGTTTTACCACTCATCATATCATCAAAAAATTCATTCAATTCGCAATACTTGTTTTTCATTATTTACTTCTCTTTAATGCTATTATAACTAAACATATTTTTTTCCGGTAATATACAAATACGAAAAATATGAAATTTTGTTTCTATTTTTTTGCGTTTTGTTTTACTTTTTTTGCCTACTGCTTATAAATAAAGCAATTCCATCGACGTTTTTTAGAAGTATCCTAAATTACGTTGTAGCCGATTGGCCGAATATTGTCCTGCTGTGTGTTTTTTTGGAAAAGTAGGCAAAAGATATTTGTAATTGTTGCGTTATAGGGGAAACAATATGGTGTAATATATAATTGGCAATGAAAAGAAAGGCTCTGTTTTTTGCGACACTTTTTATGGTGTCGGTGGTGGCAACGGCACAAAACCTTTGCATCGACGACGATTTTTCCGACGGCAATTTTACCCACAATCCGCAGTGGGTTGGCGATACTGCTTGTTTTGTGGTTGCCAATAATGTGCTTAGGCTTAGCGGCAGCCATGCCGATAGTTCGTACTTGTCTACACCGCTCAGGCTTTCGGGTGCCGACACTTTGCAATGGTCGGTTTGGGTAAAACACAACAGCCTTACGTCGAACAATAGTTTTATAAGATTATATCTATATTCCAATTCAGCCAATCCGTACCATGTTTCGGAGGGCATGTATGTCGAGGTTAAGCCACGCACTGCAGCCACGTTGTCGGTGCGATGTGTACAGCCCGATGGCGTGCAAACTTTGGTGGAACCTGTGCCATATAAGTTGCTGCCCACCAATGCCGGACAAATGAGGCTGCGTGCTACGCGTTTGCCAAACGGATGGTGGACATTGGATATAGACACCTTGGGCGGATACGACTTTGCACCTTTGGCTTCCTTTGCCGAACCTGCCAACTATATGGTGGGCCAAGATGGATTTTATACTATATGGTGCAGATATACTGCCAACGACAAAACAAAGTTTTTTGTCGACGATGTAGAGGCAAAACCATTGGTTGCCGTTGTCGAGCCGGAACCCGAAGTGATGCCCATGGTGGGCGATGTGCTTATAAACGAAGTGCTGTTCAATCCCTACGATGGTGGCGGCGACTTTGTGGAGCTGTACAACAATACCGATTCGGCCATAGCCCTTGGCAATATATGTATGGCCACATGGGACAAGGGTATCGATGGTATAAAAACCATTGTTTCCATGCCTGAGGGAGTTGTTGTTTTGCCACACGACTATGTTGTTGTAACCACCGATGCTTATTTTCTGTTGTCGCACTACACCGTAGCCTATCCCGACAAGGTGGTAGAGGTAGGCAAACTGCCGTCTTATCCCAATGCAGGGGGCAGTGTGGTGGTGGCTTTGGCCGACAGCACTGTTATCGATCGCTTCGACTATACCGAGGACATGCATTACCGTTGGCTTACCGATGTAGAGGGAGTGTCGTTGGAACGCCGCTCGTTTTCCGAGCCTACACAGAGTGCAGGCAATTGGCATTCGGCGGCAAAATCGGCAGGGTGGGCTACACCTACTGCCCGCAACTCGCAAGCTGTAAGTGTGCCGGCAGCCGACGATGTTTTCGATATAGAGCCAAACATATTCTCGCCCGACGGCGATGGCTACAACGATGTGCTTACCATTGCCTATAGGACTGCAAAGGGCAATTTGTTTGCCAACATATCTGTGTTCGACCATGCAGGACGGATGGTAAGGGCGGTGGAACGTAATGCTTTTTTGGGTACAAATGGTATATTCGAGTGGAACGGTACCGACGACAATGGCCGCCTATGCAATATGGGCAACTACATTGTGCTGATAGAGGTATACGACCCCAATGGCGGAAGTATGCAATTCAAAAAAGTGGTAACGCTGATGCACAAAAGATAATTATGGTTGTTGGTTTGTGGTGTACGGGAGAAACGTGTTTTGCTGCACGTTGCAGAACTTGAAATTTCATCGTGATGTAGTTGTATTTTCATCCCGATGAAAAACTGTCAGCATCGCGATGCAGGGGGGTGCTACATCGCGATGGATTTTTTCGGCTATGCAGCAGGGCATAAAAACGCAGTGGTGTAGCAGCCAAAAACGCCATGCCACACGTCGGTTTTGCACACCGTACAGATGTGTGGTTTGCATGCACGAACCCGACCGACATTTGGTGTGCAACATACAAACGGAAGAAAAACATGGACAAAGTAGCATTATATTGAAAAATAATTGCTATCTTTGCAAATTCGTTTAGTTGATATGGAAAAACTGCAATATAAAGTATTAGAAAAAGTTAGTACTCCACAAGATATAAAAAAACTGACACAGTTGGAGTTGAAAACCTTGTGCGACGAAATTCGTGCATATATTATTGATGTATTGGCAAACAATCCCGGACATTTGGCATCGAGTTTGGGAACTGTAGAACTTACGGTGGCTTTGCATTATGTATTCAATACTCCCGACGATAAACTGATATGGGACGTTGGTCATCAGGCCTACTCGCATAAGATTATTACCGGCCGCAAAGACAAATTCCATACCATACGTACCTACAACGGCCTTAGCGGTTTTCCTAAAATGGACGAAAGCCAATACGACTCGTTTGGCACGGGACACTCGTCGACATCTATATCCGCTGCTTTGGGAATGGCCATGGCATCGGCATTGGAAGGCAACAAAAGTCGCCAACATATTGCAGTGATAGGCGACGGCTCTATGACGGGAGGTATGGCTTTTGAGGGGCTGAACCACGCAGGCGTTTCCAAGGCTAACCTTTTGGTGATACTGAACGACAACGGAATAGCTATAGACAAAAGCGTGGGTGCTCTGAGTCGATACCTTACCACCATAACCACGTCGTCGGCATACAACAGACTGAAGAACAAAATATGGGACTTCTATGGTGCTGATGACAAAGGCAGCAAACAAAAAAACTTTTTCAGAAAGATAGGTGTGAGCCTAAAGTCGGCTATAGTGAAACAGAGCAATCTTTTCGAGGCGTTGAACTTTAGATACTTTGGACCTATAGATGGCCACGATGTAGAAAACCTGACCAAAATCCTTACCAAACTGAGCAAGATACAGGGCCCTAAGTTGCTGCACATAGTAACCAAAAAGGGCAAAGGGCTTAAAGAAGCCGAAAAGAACCCTATAGTATATCATGCCCCGGGCTTGTTTGATGCCAACACCGGCAAACAGGTGGTGGAGGCTTGCGACAACAAACCCTTGAAGTATCAAGATATTTTTGGCTACACCATAGTAGAGCTTGCCGAACGGAATCCTAAGATATTGGGTATAACACCGGCCATGCCCACAGGCTGTTCGCTGAACATAATGATGGAAAAAATGCCCGGCCGTGCTTTCGATGTCGGCATTGCCGAACAGCATGCCGTTACCTTTGCCGCAGGCTTGGCAGCTCAGGGTATGACGCCGTTCTGCAACATATATTCGTCGTTTATGCAGCGTGCCTACGACCAAGTTGTTCACGATGTGGCGTTGCAAAAACTCAATGTGGTGTTCTGTTTGGACCGTGGAGGTCTGGTGGGCGAAGACGGTGCCACACACCATGGCGTGTTCGATTTGGCATACTTCCGTCCGATACCAAACCTTACCATAGCCTCGCCGCTAAACGAAAACGAATTGAGAAACATGATGTATACAGCCCAAAAAGACAATATGGGGCCGTTTGTGATTCGTTATCCTCGCGGTGGTAGCGTGAATGTGGATTGGAAAAAACCTTTCAAAGAAATAGAAGTGGGCAAGGGGCGTTGTCTACGATCGGGCAAAGACATTGCCATACTGTCGATAGGACATATAGGAAACTCGGCTTTGCAGGCAGCATCTATTGCCGACACTTTGGGTATAGAAGTGGGTGTGTACGATATGCGTTTTCTGAAACCTATCGACGAAAGCCTTATACACGAAGTGGCTAAAACTTATAGCCATATCATCACTATCGAAGACGGAGTGCTTAAAGGTGGGCTGGGTAGTGCAGTGGCAGAGTTTGTGGCAGACAACAAACTTAAGGTCGAAGTACACAGAATGGGAATACCCGACAGCTTTGTTGCCCATGGCAGCTTGAGAGAGTTGCACAAAGAATGCCGAATAGATACCGACGCTATAGTGGAAAAAATAACAGATATTGCAAAAAAATAGGTTGGCAACACATACGGCTGAAGGCCAACGCCGACGTTGGTTGCACAGGATAGGGACTCGCACTATATGTACGAGTCCCTATTTTTTAGCCCTTTCTTTTGCCGGCAATATGCCTCTTATATTATGGCATTGGTAGTGTGGTTTGTGTGGCGATGGTAATTTTTTTTCTTTTCTCACAGCTTTTGCACCAAGGTTGCAAATGTTTAAACATCTGTTGTTTATCGTTCAAAATATGCTTTTGTGGTATGTCTTCCAAAAGCCGTGCGACATTTTTTTTTGCTTGTTATGTTATTTTTTGATCATTTTTTGCGTATTATATAACAAATGCGCAAAAAAGATACACGACTATCGGATAGAATATGGAGTGCACCGAAGAAAAATTTGAAGAATTTGTGCTGCGTAACAAAGATTTGATTTGGTACGTTTGCAAGAAATATAGCATGGGGGATGCTTTTGAGGTCGAGGACAAATTCCACGAGGTGGTTTGCCACTTGTGGAAGGTGTTTCCACGGTTCGATAGCAGATACCCCGAACCACCGTGGGTATATAAAGTTGCGGTGAATACTATGATGACACTGAAACGGAAAAACATTTATATGCAAAGCCTTGACGACGACACTATAGTAGACCCCGACAACGACAACGAAATGGTGGTGCAAATGCAACAACTGATAGACAGATTGGAAGAAAAAGAAAGCATTATAGTACGGGCATACCTCGATGGCTTTAGCTACGAAGAGATAGCCGACACCGTGGGTATTACAACGCCGATGGTGGCAATGAGGTTGATGCGTGCAAAGAAAAAACTAAAAAAAATGTACGAAGATGAACAATAAAGATTTTGAAACACTATGGGCAAAGAGTAGGAGAGGGGCAGACATAGAGCCATGCCCATTGGCCGACGACGACATAAAAAAACATATTGCTGCTGCCATTGCAGAACACAAGGAGGCCGGGCATATACGGGAGGCAAAACGCAAAAAGCTTTACTACTACATAGCGGCAGCAGCAGCATGTGTGGCAGCTATAGCCATAGGCTTTTGGAAGATAAGCACCGATGCCGTGCCTACTATGCCGACCTACGATATGCTACAGCCCACACAGGTGGCACAAGCCGAAGTGCCTGCCAAACAGCATACACAGCAGCTAAATGCCGAGACTGATACAACCACAACTGCAACAGATAATGAAATAAAAAACACAGCCGTGAAACCGACATATAAGCATACCGAAACAATGTATGCCGAGCATAAAAGCGATATAGATGAGATGTCTGATATATTGTTTGACAATACAGCTGCTGCCGCTATTGCAGAGCAGGAGCCACAGCCTATACTATTGGCCGAAGCTGAAAGCAGAATACATGCCGAACCTATATATAACAATTTGGAAATGTATTGCAATACAAAATGTTTAAGCAATGAGGTGTCTGTGGCATATTTTGATGTAACAGGAGAGAATTTTATATAAAAATAATAGATACTATGAAAGGTGTGAAGATAAAAATATTGATAATGGTGTTGTTGCTTGCAGTGTCTTATAAGGTATATAGCCAAACGGAGCTATACAAGCAATACGAACACCGTACTGAATTTACTGTAATGTGTATAATGAATTGCCCTATTAATGATAGTCTGAAAATTGATGTTACTCTTTTTGTACCAAATGGCGAAGAAGAACTTTGGCCTATGGTTGAAGAGTTTGACCTCGGATTAAATAAAGATACTGTACTTAATAGATATAAAAGAGAAAAAAGGTATCCATTATATATGTACAATGTTTATAAAGATGATGTAAAAAAGATATATGAAAAAGTGACTTCTGCCGAAGACTATAAAAATATATCAAAATTAGTGTATAGTTATCATGCCGGAATAATAATGATTTATCATAATATAGAGACAGAAGAAAGAGATGATGTTATAAGAAGATATTTAATAAACGCAGTAAAAAAACCACTAAAATTACCGGAAGTACAAGAAAATAAATAATAATATAATTATAGAATAAAAATGACAAAGAAAATTACAAAAATTATGCTACTATCAGTAGCTTTATCAGGGGCAATGGTTTCGTGCCAAAAAGACGGCGAGATGATATCATCTCAAGAGTTGAGCCAAAAGTCTTTGGCTCAAGAAAACACTATTCTCTTCTTTTGGATAGACGGAGAAGAAGGCTACAAAAAGTTCGGTTCGCAAGAAGAACGAGATGAATTTATACGTCATCTTATTTGTCTGACTCGCGAAGGGCATATCATAACTATCGAAGGTAATAATAGGCCTGAGTATGCTCCGGAAGAAAAGGATAAGCAAAAGTTCGAAACAACTGATATGGAAGAATTTGAAGCTTGGCTTAAGAAGATGAATAACAATGGCTATCGTGTAGATGTCTATTTTGACGAGGGAAGTGGCATGATGATTGGTACAGCAACTCGCGAAGGTAAAGAACGTGGCACAACCGCAATTTCGACCGAAAGAGATTCGGATAGTATGTAAATTGGGCTGATGAAAAATGATGTACAATGAGTAAGAAACATCGTGATGGTTTAATATTGTTGGCAAGCATGCACCCTCCATAGCGTGCGGAGGTATAAATGAAATAATTTTTAATACTATGTCTTTGAAATTACATAGATGTATATAACTGAAAAACTGAAATTATGAAATAGAAAATAAAAATACAATTAATGAGCATATAATATGAAATAAAGGCACT
>JAFZDP010000028.1 GCA_017561155.1 Bacteroidales bacterium
GAAATATTATCATATGATAAAAGAACTTTTGCGTGATTTGCATTTTTTCTTGGAATCTTTTTATCTCTTTTTCAATCGCATAGCCCGCTATGCTCAATCAAAAGAAAGTAGAAATCTTCTCAAGAAAATTCCGCAAATCACCTATAAAGCAATTTTTAGAAATTGCCTAAAACAATAATACCATGCACTAAATAAGCACAAATATAAACATAGAATATAGACGAAGTTGTTCTCTACTTTTGAAAACAATTATATGTCTTGATATTTTTTCCGCACTTTGCGAAGAGAATATGTACATGTATCTACCATTTACATTTAATTGTTTTTCCACCATTGGCTATAGAAATTATTGCTCCATAGTCCGGCTGTTATTTTTCCTATTAGGAATTTGATTTGGATATTATGAAATATCCGAGAAGGCAGTAAATTCTTGGGCTTCTCAATATTAATTTTGGAAATATGCCAAAAAAAACGTACCTTTGCAGTTTGGAATTAATTTGAGTTGAAAAATAAATCAAACAGAATATCATGGGATTACAATGTGGTATAGTAGGACTTCCAAATGTAGGAAAGTCGACATTATTTAACTGCTTGAGCAATGCCAAAGCACAAGCTGCCAATTTTCCGTTTTGCACAATAGAACCCAACGTCGGAGTTATTACCGTTCCGGACGAACGCTTAAACAAATTAGTAGAAATAGAAAATCCTCAAAGCGTAGTACCTGCTACTGTAGAAATTGTAGATATTGCCGGATTGGTTAGAGGTGCCAGCAAAGGCGAAGGATTGGGCAATAAATTTTTATCGAACATTCGCGAAACAGATGCAATAATACATGTGCTTCGCTGCTTTGAAGACGACAATATAACCCACGTTGATGGCAATGTAAACCCGGTAAGAGATAAAGAAACCATTGATACAGAGCTGCAACTAAAAGACCTTGAAACTATCGAAAATCGTTTTGCAAAAGAAGAGAAAAAGGCAAAAACCAATAGCGATATTAAGGCGAAAAAATTGGTTGAAGTTATGACTCTATACAAAGAAGCTCTACTACAAGGCAAATCGGCACGTACCGTACAGCTAGACGAAAGCCAACAAGAAGCAGCCAAAGACCTTATGCTACTTACAGCTAAACCAATACTTTATGTATGCAATGTTGACGAAAGTGCCGTTGTTAAAGGAAACAAATATGTTGATGCCGTCCGCGAAGCCATAAAAGAAGAAAACGCCGAAATGCTTATAATAGGTGCAGGCATAGAAGCCGATATAGCTGAATTGGAATCATTCGAAGAAAAACAAATGTTTCTTGAAGATCTAGGCTTAGAAGAATCGGGAGTAAACAGACTGATAAAAGCAGCCTACAAACTACTTGACTTGCAAACATTCTTAACAGCCGGCCCTAAAGAAGTTCGTGCATGGACTTTCCACAAAGGCATGAAAGCTCCACAAACTGCCGGTATAATACACAGCGATTTTGAAAAAGGATTTATACGTGCCGAAGTAATAAAATACAACGACTACGTTACATTGGGTTCGGAAGCGAAATGTAAAGAAATGGGAAAAATGAGCGTAGAAGGCAAAGACTATGTTGTTCAAGATGGGGACATAATGCACTTCCGTTTCAACGTATAACAAATATCATTATTGCCAAAACATTATAAACCTTTTGTTTGTAGTATACAGACATTAAACTATAAAAATCGTACTACACCATGGATTTTGAACTTGTAGCAAACTTTAAGCCAATGGGCGACCAACCCGAAGCAATACAACAACTTGTAGATGGCATAAATGCCAACCAACGAGGACAGGTATTGCTTGGAGTGACAGGGTCGGGAAAAACTTTTACCATTGCGAATGTTATAGCTCAAGTCAAAAAACCTACACTGGTGCTAAGTCACAACAAAACATTGGCGGCTCAACTTTACGGAGAATTCAAACAATTTTTTCCAAACAATGCTGTAGAGTATTTCGTATCGTACTACGACTACTACCAACCGGAAGCTTTTATTCCGGCTACCAATACCTATATAGAAAAAGACCTTCAAATAAACCAAGAACTAGACAAGCTAAGGATACGAGCCAGTTCGGCATTACTTTCGGGACGAAGAGATGTGATAGTGGTAAGCTCGGTATCGTGTATTTATGGCATTGGCAACCCCGAAGAATTCAAAGAAGGAACTATATATCTAAAAGTTGGCGACAGAATAAGCCGCGATATGTTTTTGCTCAAACTTGTAGACTCGCTATATTCGAGAAACGAGATTGACTTTGTAAATGGGCGTTTCAGAGTAAAAGGCGACACCGTTGATGTATTTCCATCGTATGCAGACTTCTGCTATCGTATATCATTTTGGGACGACGAAATAGAAAGCTTAGAGTCGTTCAATCCCGTTTCGGGACTTAGGATAGAAAGCATGGACCAAATAGTGATATACCCTGCAAGTAACTTCCTTACATCGAAAGAACACCTAAAGAGTGCTTTGTTCCAAATTGAAAACGACATGTTTGAACGCAGAGATATGTTTTTGGAAGAAGGCCGACCATTGGAAGCCAAACGGCTGGAAGAGCGTGTAAACTACGACTTGGAAATGATTAGAGAAGTGGGATATTGCAGTGGTATTGAAAACTATTCAAGATACTTTGACGGCCGAAAAGAAGGGTCAAGACCGTTTTGCCTTATAGACTATTTCCCCGATGACTTTCTTATAGTTATAGATGAAAGCCATGTAACTGTACCACAAATAAAAGCTATGTATGGCGGCGACCTTTCAAGGAAGACAAACCTTGTTGAATATGGTTTCAGACTGCCATCGGCACTAGACAATAGGCCTCTAAAATTTGAAGAATTCTACGATCTCAGCAACCAAACCATATATGTAAGTGCCACTCCGGCAGAATACGAACTACAAGAAAGCGAAGGAGTAATTGTAGAACAAGTTATTCGTCCTACAGGTCTGTTGGACCCGGTGGTAGAAATACGTCCTGTAGGTTCGCAAGTAGACGACCTATTAGACGAAGTCGGCGACAGAGTAGCAAAAAAAGAAAGAATACTAGTAACAACACTTACAAAACGTATGGCCGAAGAACTAACACAATATCTTGGCAAAGTAGGTATACGCTCCAAATACATACATTCCGACGTAGACACACTGGAACGAGTGGAGATAATGCGAGATTTAAGAATGGGTGTTTTCGATGTTTTGGTAGGGGTCAATCTTTTACGCGAAGGACTAGACTTGCCCGAAGTATCGTTGGTTGCCATACTTGATGCCGACAAAGAAGGTTTTCTTCGTTCGGACAGAGCTCTGATACAAACAATAGGACGTGCAGCTCGTAATATCAACGGCAAAGCAATACTATATGCCGACAAGATAACCGCATCGATGCAACGTGCCATAGACGAAACTAATCGTCATCGCGAAAAACAAATAAAATACAATATGGAACACAACATTGTTCCAAAACAAATATCAAAATCCATCGATGCTATTTTGGGACAGACTGCTGTTGTAGATATGGTAGAAAAACAAGCTGAAACAAAAGTATCGGCAAAACCATATAAAATAGAAGAAAGCCCAAACGACATTGCTTTGGCTTCGGAACCGGTACTTACATACAAAAGTAAGAAAGAAATAGAAAAAGCCATACGCACGGCACACCAAAATATGCAAAGAGCTGTAAAAGAGCTTGACTTTATGAATGCAGCAAAATACAGAGATGAGATAACAAAATTAAAAAACATATTGGAAAAAGACAAATAATAGTAGGAGAGTTCAGAATATGATGTATCGGCCCGAAGAACAGCGACCAAAAAAGAAAGAAAAAAAGTCACATAAAAAAAGCATCAGAATAGTGAGCGTGGTAGTAATAATTGCCATTCTTGCCGGTACAATTGTGTCTTTTTGCTACAAAAAAAGCGACTCTGTGGCCACACCTATTCAAGAACAAATAGTAGAACAACCTATACAAACCACCACCGAATATTCTATACTTGAAAACTACGCCATACCCTCCAATATACCATTGAATAGCAAAAACTATTCAAAAATATTTTGCGACAACAACGACATACAACTTATCGCTGCAAAAAAGAATGGCTTAAATCAGATTTTCAAAAGTCGTGAAGACTTCACTCTTCACCCGTTGCTTATGGAAATAAACTCATGTGCACTATATAAAGTAAACAAGCTGACACACTCGCTGCCATATCTTGTACCATCGGCCAGGGTACTATTGGACGATATAGCTATACGTTTCCAACAAAAGGTACAAGACAAATACCCGACAGCAAACTACAGAATTATAGTAACAAGCCTACTACGAACCGAAGAAGACATACGAAAACTACGTCGTAGAAACAGAAATGCCAGCGAAAACTCGTGCCACAGATTTGGTACCACATTCGATATAGCATATATGAAATATGACAAAATCGGAGAAACAACAGTAAACGAAAACATCCTAAAAGATATTTTAGCACAAACCTTGTACGAAATGCGTATTGAAGAACGTTGCTTTGTAAAATACGAACGCCGCCAACGTTGCTTCCATATAACCATACGCAACTTTGACATTGAAATAAACAGTGTTGCCGAATGTATAGACTTAATAAAAAAATATGCCATGGCAGAAAGCGGTAATGGCTCATTTGAAATTCCTAAAATACAAACTACCCCACGCAACGACAAGAAAGAAGAAACAAAAGAAAAAGCAACTAAAACAGTTGCACCCTCAAAGTCGAAACCAAAAGGTAAAAATATATCTACAAACTATAATACACCTATAGATAAGGACTTAGTACCACCGGCTCCTTTGCTATAGGAATATATTATACGCATAGAAATCAGACGTATTATACAAGTAATATTTGCATCTAAAGTTTGATACAAAAATTTACTAATCCCTTATCGGAATTCTTGTAGCATATTTATAGTTTATTGTATGATAGAATTTTTCTTATCTTGTATCAGTCCTTTAAATACACGACCTCTTTCTTCAAAATTCTTAAAGGAATCGTAGCTCGATGCAGCAGGAGAAAGCAAGCATATTTTACCTTTTTGGGTATGTACACAACACCAATCTACTATCTCAACATAGTTATTCGAAAGCATATAATTTCTATTCTCTAATCCGTTTACTGCTTCCATAAGGCTGAACATCCGTCGTCCGGCCTCGCCTATAAAAGCAATATTATTCACATTAGATTTAGACAAAAAAGCAATCAAACTCTCATAATCTATTCCTCTATCAAAACCGCCCAACAACAAAGTATCTACATTGTTCAGTGCTGCTATTGCCGCCATAGTAGCTTCCGGAATAGTAGAAATACTATCATTGTAAAACGCCACACCAGCTACCTCGTCGACATACTCTAAACGATGTTCCAATCCTCTAAATTCAGATATTGTTTTAGCTATAACGTCATCCGATATACCAAAGCAATGTCCAACAAGAAAAACAGCCATACAATTGCTAAGGTTATGCGAACCCTGCAAATAACGTTTTTCTTTATCTATGTCGTATATAGTATTATTACCGGGCATCATACAAAAGTATTTACCATCGCTATAACACCCTTTTTCTACTTCGTGTTCCATCGAATAGTTAAGCACAATGCTGTTTATTGCTGTTTGTTTTACCAAATCGTCCAATTCTGCATTATCGCTACAATAAATAAAGATATCTCCGGCCGATTGCAAACGAGCTATATTTAGTTTTGCCAACTTATATTCCATATAAGAATTGTAGTGATCCAAATGTTCTTGAAACAAATTTAGAACTATTCCTATATATGGAGCTTTTGTTATATTCTCCAACTGATGCGACGACAATTCCAAGACCAATATCGTATTTTCTGTTATGCTTTCTATACAGTCGAACAAAGGCAACCCCATATTTCCGGCCATTATTGTATTGGGGTTATGCTCCTTCATCATATTATAAATAATATTTGTGGTAGTGCTCTTACCCTTAGTCCCTGTTATACCTATTGTTTGGCTTCCAAAAACTCGCAAAAACACATCTGTTTGCGACGACACCTTATCCTTAGAAACATCAGAAGCAAAATCAAACATTGGTATACCCGGCGATTTCAATATTATATCATATTCGTAGGAAGCAGCCAAATACTCTTCTCCGACATAGAACCTCAAACCACTATCTGCCAATAGCAACGCATCTGTTTTGATTCCTTCGTTCTTATCGGCTATTGCCAATGTTATACCTTGAGGATTGTCCGAAAATAATTTCTTCAACAAAAGGTACGACGATCTACCCTCTCTTCCAAAACCGGCTATCAATATTTTTTTGCCGGAAAATATTTGCTTTAGTTCTAATTCTTTGTACATAGCTATAACAGAAATATATTTGCTCTAATAACTGACAACTACAAAAAAAAGTATTTGGGCTTACCTCAAAATTCTGTTTCAGTAATAAAATTAATGTCTATCAAATAGCAGTTATTCAAAATGATCTATTACTACTGCAAAATTGGTTGTATCAAAGAAAGGAGCAAACCCAAGTGTAGAAACATCATTTTTGTTTGGATATATATCCAAATTGTAATTATCTAACAGTATCTTCCACACTATCTCGCTACAATACATTCGGCTACTATCAGACAAATCGAAACTATTATCAAACTGCACTTTACGATTTAAATATATTTTTGCTTCGGATGCTATATTTGCAGCAGGCATATCTGCGGTATCTCTCAAACGAACCACCACTATACTACTATCTTTACTATCTTTACAAAACTGCTGTATACTACATATCTGCACACCATCTATATCCGACAACGTATTTGAAACAGAATGTATAACCCCAACACCTTTCTTTGTTTTCACCACTATTCCACAATGTGATATAGGACGACTCTCGTCCAAAAGCTCGACAATCTTGTTACTTACAAAACCAAATCCTTTCCGCATTATTATGTCGCCATCGTTCAGCAAGGACACCTCTGTCGATGTCAAATTATCCGACTTTATGACACCTTCATCATTACATAGCAATAGTCGGCAACATAACGCTACTATGCATATACCGCCAACTATTGTACAAACAATAATACCAATATTATTAAACTTTCTTTTCTTCCGTATTCTTATTTCTTCATACATGATGCATGATCGCTATCAAACACCAACGAATCAATATCTACAATCTTATGTACAAGCCATTTATTATCTACTTTCTTCATTGGCAATACTTCGTATTGTATGCTATTGTTGCCGTAAGTTTCCTTATATCTAACTTCGGCAGTGGTGTCGTTCAACATTACAATGTCTACTATCGTCAAATTTACATTGTAGTTAACTTCCATACTCAAATTTTCGGTATGTATCTTTTCCAGCAATGTAATAAGCTTCTTCGACTCATCATCTGCATAATTGCATGCTTCTTTAAAATTATCTTCGTTCATAGCTTTCAAATATTTCAAGGCAACATTTTCTATACTACTTTTTTCGTGCTCTGCACACGATAAAATAGTAGCTACTGTACAAAGAATAATAACAAATTGCAATAACAGATGTTTCATATTACGTCATATTTAAATTCGTTTGCAAAATTATGATTTTATCCGCATACAAAACACAGACCATATCGGAGTTTTAACAACTTTGACTGCTATATCTCACACCATATTTCTATTAATATTCTGTTTTACAAATATTGTTTTCTTTTTTTATACCACTATATTAAAAGATACTAACACGAAAAAGATTAACAGACTAACATGCCATTTTAAAGCAATTTAAGTACGAAAAACATGGTATTTATGGAGCTTATAAGCGTTTTTTCGCCGTTTTTTGCCCAATTATAATCGTATTTTCCACTCCTGTATTGTTTATTTCCTATACCATATTTTGCACAAAATATTCGAGTTTGCAATTTTGATATGGCATTATTGACAAAAAATGTGTATTTTTGCAACCTAAACTAACTATAAATATGAGAACGAGAGACATTGTAACACAGCTAAAAAACTTTTTCAGAAGCAAAACTTTCCTATCCAATATTATACTAATAAATATTGCTGTTTGGGCAATAATGTTACTACTAAACGTTGTTGGTTTCCTTTTTTCTGTAAGCAATGCTACTTTGGAAGGATATGTTTACAACTTTTTTGCTCTTTCGTCGAATATCTCCCACACTTTATTTCACCCTTGGACACTTGTAAGTTATATGTTCCTACATGCCGACATATTTCACCTGCTATTCAATATGCTCATGTTGTATGTGGGTGGTATATTGTTCTCGCAATATTTGGGACAACGCAAACTTATAACTACATATTTTGCAAGTGGTATTGTAGGCGGACTTTTGTTTATAATAGCATGGAATATATTTCCTGCTTTTGCCAATAACTCTTCGTTTGCAGTAGGTGCTTCGGCGGCAGTATTGGGAATTTTTGTAGCCATAGCCACATATATCCCAAACTATACAATGAACCTTATTCTTATAGGAAACACAAAAATAAAATATATTGCCATAGCACTGGTAGTTATAGACCTTTTTAGCATAAGCAAAGGGAATGCCGGCGGACACATTGCCCATATTGGTGGAGCGTTGTATGGTTTTCTGTCTATATACCTTTCTAGAAAAATAAAGATTAAACAACCAAAAATAAAATTCAAGAAAAACAACACAAAAGCTAAAAGCCAAACAACACAACATCAAAGACCTCTGTCCGACGAAGAGTACAACAGACGCAGAGCCGAAGAACAAAAGAAAATAGACAGTATACTAGACAAAATTTCAAAGTCGGGATACGACAAACTAACCAAAGAAGAAAAAGAATTTTTATTCAAATCATCTAACAAACAATAGATAAAAGCAAGCAGAATGAAAAGAGTACTATCAATATTAATGCTATCGATAAATATTATATTTGTAATATTACTTTTGGCCTCTACATTGTCGGGCTTCGTCAGTCCATCGCAATGTGTATGGATTTCTATGCTAAGTTATGGCTACGTTTTTATGTTGGTTGTAAACCTGGTATTCATTTTCTTTTGGCTATTCTTTTTCAGCAAATATTTCCTCATATCGCTGGCAGCAATACTTATAAGGTATAGTTTCATCCCTTTATACTATCAAGTGTCGGGCACCGACAACATTACCGACGAACGTTATCTAAAACTACTTACTTTCAACGTACACCATTTTACCAAGGACGATGACGCCTGCAAAAAAACTATAGCACTGATAAAAGAAAAGACTCCCGACGTAATTTGTTTCCAAGAGTTTGCCTCGATGCCCGGAAAAATCAACGTATACGATTCGTTGAAAAACAATGGTTATTCGTACCATTACAGTCATTTCAAAAAGAACAAACGCCCACGCGGCACCGTAATATTTTCTAAATATCCTATTGTAAAGAAAGGTCTTGCCGACTCTAACAGATGTATATTTGCCGATATCAAATTACCCTCGGACACTGTGAGAGTATACAATATACACTTGGCGTCGTACCGTCTGGACGAAGAAGACCGCGACGAAATAGACCGCATCAAACACGGAGATATGAGCGAAAACTCAAAAAAAACTATCAAAAAGTTCAAGAATACCGTTCTTGAACACGAAAAAGAAGTGGATATGCTTATCAGTCATGTAGAAAAATCGGCACACAAGACAATAATGTGCGGCGACTTCAACGACACTCCGGCATCATATACCTACCAAAAACTTGCCAATATATATAGCGATAGTTTTGTAGAAAAAGGCGAGGGACTAAGCACCACTTACAATGGTATGTTTCCTGCTTTTAGAATCGACTACATCCTACACCACAAAGATTTCAAAACAGACTCCTACAAAAGGATGCGTACCAACATATCCGACCATTACCCTGTTTTTGTAAGTATTGAAATGCCAACAAAATGAAAACAACCGAGAGATATAGCAAAGTAATATCATATTTCGAAAAAGAACGCCCTATAGCCAATAGCGAACTTACATACACCAACACATTCGAACTATTGGTAGCCGTCATACTATCGGCACAATGTACCGACAAGCGTGTCAATATGGTTACCCCTACCCTATTCGAAGCCTATCCTACTGCACACGATATGGCTTTGGCCTCGGCCGACGAAATATACAACTATATCAAATCTATATCGTATCCAAACAACAAAAGTAAACATTTGGCTGCTATGGCTCGCACATTGGTAGAAAAATACAATGGCGAAGTGCCTTCGGATATAAACGAACTACAAAAACTACAAGGAGTAGGCAGAAAAACGGCTAATGTAATTGCTGCAGTAGCTTTCAATATGCCCAATATGCCGGTAGACACTCATGTGTTTAGAGTTGCCAACAGAATAGGTCTTACCAACAACTCGAAAACACCACTGGAAACAGAACTAAAACTAACCAAACATATACCTGCCGACAAAATACCCATAGCACACCATTGGCTTATACTGCATGGCAGATATGTATGCACGGCACGCAAACCCAAATGCAACGAATGCGGAATAGCAGACGTATGCAAATACTATGCTAAAAAACAGAAAAATAATACATCTAATTTATAAAAACCTTTTTTATTTTCATACCATGGAACAGCTGTTAAGATATTTTCCAAACCTAGACCCATTGCAAAAAGAACGTTTCGAAAAACTGCCGCAACTATATGCCGAGTGGAACGAAAAAATAAATGTAATATCCCGTAAAGATATCGACAATCTTTACGAACGCCACATTATACACTCTCTTGGCATAGCCAAAGTTATGCCTTTCTTGCCTCAGGCCAAGGTATTGGACGTAGGTACAGGCGGTGGTTTTCCGGGAATACCATTAGCAATAATGTTCCCCGAAACCCAATTTACACTTATCGACTCTATAGGTAAAAAAATAAAGGTGGTAAATGCTGTAGCCGAAGCGCTACAACTAACCAATGTAACAGCCATGCAAATAAGAGCCGAACAAGTGAAAGGAAATTTCGACTTTGTGGTATGCAGAGCAGTTACCGATATGAAAGATTTTGCACGATGGGTACAAGGCAAAATAGCAACAACCAACAAACACAGCCTGCAAAATGGTATACTTTGCCTCAAAGGTGGCGACCTTGCCGAAGAACTTAAGCCTTTCGAAAAAAAGGTAACTATATACAATCTCAGCAACTTCTTTACCGAAGAATTCTACGAAACAAAGAAAGTAGTACACCTTACTTTTCAAAAGTAAACATACCTCTTGCACGGCCAAATGAAAACATACAATCATATATCGGTTGCCATTCCAATGCTTGCAGAACTATCGGCAGCACCACGGTTGATAGACTGCCTGCGGAAGCAAACATTCAAAGATATAGATATATATGTATGCGTGAACCAACCCGACGATTGGTGGGAAAACGACGAAATGCAACCGCTTTGCAACGAGAATGCAATGCTATTGCAATGGCTGAAAGAACAAACAGACATAACAATACACATTATAGACAAATCGAGCAGAGGCAAAGGTTGGGACAACAAAAAGAAAGGTGTAGGCTGGGCCAGAAAAGTACTATTTGACAAGATTATAGAAGACAAAGCCGACACCGAACTTATAGTAAGCCTGGATGCCGACACCGAATTTTCTGACAATTATCTGCAAAGTGTGCTAACCAAAATGAACACCAACAGCCAAGCTATGGCGTTGGCCGTTCCATACTACCACAAACTAACCTCGAACAATAGGCAAAACCAAACACTGCTACGATACGAAACATATATGCGATACTATATGCTGCAAATGCTACAAATACATAATCCATACGCATTTACGGCATTAGGTTCGGCAATGGTTTTCCCCTTACAAGCCTACAAAAAAGTAGGAGGAATAACCCCCATGCAGGCTGGCGAAGATTTTTATTTGATGCAAAAATTTGCCAAAACAGGCACCATAGCCATACACAATACCGAGTGTGTATACCCTTCGGGACGCATAAGTTTAAGAGTACCTTTCGGTACAGGACCTGCCGTAAACAAAGACATCGAAAATCAAGATTCGTCGTATCCGTTTTACCCTTCCAATATATTCAAACTTATAGAAGAAACATTCTCTTGTTTTCCAAAACTATACACACAAAACTTACCTACCCCTATGACGAGTTTTTTGGAAAACCAACTAAAAACTACCGACCTTTGGCAACCAATGAGGAAGAACTACAAAAAAATAGAACTCTTTGTAAAGGCTTGTGTCGAACGTGTAGACGGACTAAGAATACTACAATTTTTGAAACAAGAATACAGCAAATACAACCAAACATCGTCGGAGGGCAACCTGATAGAATACTGTACGAACAACAAAATAGACATAGACCCGGAGTTTTCGTTCCTTACTTCCGATATAGAAACTTTAGATAGTTTGCGAAACAAACTGTTCGAAAAAGAAAACGCATTACGCCTACAGCACGACGACAACATACTGTGCAAATAGAAATAAATTATTGACACACCCTCACAAAATCATACCTTAATTATACCTTTTACCACAGTATAGTATAAATATATTCACAGTATACTACAAACTCATTCATAGTATACTGCGGTATTTTTCACAGGTTATCTTGATATTCTTGGCCCGACACTTTCCTGAGGACAGAAAACAATTTTTCACCGGCACTCCTGCCACATTATTTTCCATCGTGATGCAGCACAAATTTCATCGTGATGAAAAATATACTACATCGCGATGCAGTATATAACAGCATCGTGATTGAAAATTAGAAAATTAATCGTATCTTTGCAAAGCGGGAAATATCGCAACAAATATTGAAAACACCTATAAATTAATAATATAAGGAAAAGTAAATAATTTTAAATCTATACGAAATGAAAAAAACATGTATTGCAATTATGACATTGGGTTTATTTGCAGCTTGTAATCAAGCACCTAAAACACCCGAATTAACCTCGGGAATCAACAAATCCAATTTAGACACAACAGCAAGCGCTACCGACAATTTTTATCAGTATGCTTGCGGTGGTTGGATGGCACAAAATCCTCTTACCGAAGAGTATTCTCGTTATGGTTCGTTCGACCAACTAAGAGAAAACAATCAAGAACAATTGAAAACCCTTATCGAAGAAGTATCGGCTAACAAACACGAAGCCAACTCTATTGGCGACAAAATAGCCACTCTTTACAACATGGGTATGGATAGCGTAGCACTTAACAACCAAGGTGCTGAACCTATCAAAGGTCTTTTAAGCAACATCGCTGCATTGAAAAACACCGAAGAGCTTAGCAAAGAACTTATCAACCTACACAAAAATGGTATCAATCCATTCTTTGGTTTGTTTGCCGAAGCCGACTATAGCGACAGCAAAATGACTATTGCATGGTTGTGGCAATCGGGTATAGGCATGGGCGACCGTGACTATTATCTAAAAAACGACGACAACAGCAAAGATTTGCGTGCTAAATACACCGAAATGATTGCCAATATGTTCACCCTAGCCGGTTACGACAAAATGGCAAACAAAGGAGCTAACGAATTGGCTAAAATGGTTATGGACATAGAAACTCGTTTGGCTAAAGCTTCTTACGACAAAGAAACTCTTCGCGACCCTTACAAAACATTCCACAAACTATCGGTAGCCGAAACAGAAGCATTGGCTAAAGATATAAAATTGGGCGAATACTTTAAAGCTATGGGGCTTGCCGAAATGAAAAGCTTAAACGTAGGCCAACCTGAATTCATTACAGAATGTAACAACGTTTTGAAAAGCAACATCGAAGCTGTAAAAGCATACTATGCTTGGAACGTAATAAACACAGCTGCCGGCTATTTGAGCGACGACTTTACAAAAGAATCATTCAAATTCTACGGTACTGCTCTTTCGGGAAAAGAAGAAATGCGTCCTCGTTGGAAACGCGTAACATCGACTGTTGACGGTGCTTTGGGCGAAGCTGTAGGTCAAATGTATGTAGAAAAATACTTCCCAAAAGAAGCAAAAGAACGCATGCTTAACCTAGTAGACAACCTAAAAACTGCTTTCGGCGAACGCATAAAAGCTGCCAACTGGATGAACGATACTACCAAAGGAAAAGCTTTGGAAAAACTAGAAACTATATTGGTAAAAGTAGGTTATCCTGACACTTGGAGAGACTATAGCGGATTGGAAATAAAGAACGACAGCTACTTTGCAAACATATTGCGTTCGAACCAATTCGATATAGAATATATGATAAGCAAAATAGACAAACCAACCGACAAATACGAATGGTTGATGACTCCACAAACAGTAAATGCTTACTACAACCCAACTACCAACGAAATATGCTTCCCTGCAGGTATACTTCAACCTCCATTCTTTGATATGAATGCCGACGACGCTGTAAACTACGGTGCTATAGGTGTTGTGATTGGACACGAAATGACTCACGGTTTCGACGACCAAGGCCGTCAATACGACAAAGATGGTAACTTGAAAGACTGGTGGACAGCTGCCGATGCTGAAAACTTTACAAACAATGCACAAGTATTGGTTGATTGGTTCAACGCTATAAAAGTATGCGACAACCCAGAAACATACGCTAACGGTAAATTCACTTTGGGCGAAAATATCGCCGACAATGGTGGTGTTCAAATTTCTTACCAAGCAATGCAAAACGCTATAGCAAAAGGACAAGTAAACGGAGAAGCTATGGACGGTTTCACTACAGCTCAACGTTTCTTTATCGCTTATGCAGGTGTTTGGGCAGGCAACATCCGCGAACAAGAAATATTGCGTCTTACTTCTATCGACCCACACTCGTTGGGCAGATTGCGTGTAAACGCTACATTGCCTCACATCACTGCTTTCATCGAAGCTTTTGATGTAAAAGAAGGCGACAATATGTATTTGGCTCCTGAAAAACGCGTTGTTCTTTGGTAATCAAATAACATTTATACATATACTACAAAAGGCGAGAAGTTTATAAAACTTTTCGCCTTTTATTTTTCGCAAGGATTTTACCACAAATATGCCATATAAAAAAATAAATGACAAATATGGCATTTTCAGTAGAATTATTGAAAAAAAATAAGTATCTTTGCACGATGTAACTGATTGTATTGTTACATATAATATATTAAGTAATAAACAAATAAATAAATAATAAACAAATGAAAACCACACCTTATACAGATTTACACATTGAATTGGGTGCAAAAATGGCCGAATTTGCCGGTTACAATATGCCTATTCAATATGAAGGATTGACAATAGAACACAACAACGTACGTAGCAATGTTGGAGTTTTCGACGTAAGTCACATGGGCGAATTTCGCGCTAAAGGTCCTAAAGCAAAAGAATTTATGCAATACGTTACAGTAAACGACGTAGCTGCTTTGGAAGATGGTCAAGTACAATACACTTGTTTGCCAAACGGTAAAGGTGGTATCGTAGACGATATGTTGGTATATCGTGTTGCCGACGATCATTATT
Source organism: Bacteroidales bacterium (assembly GCA_017561155.1). Lineage (GTDB taxonomy): Bacteria > Bacteroidota > Bacteroidia > Bacteroidales > P3 > HGM05376. The sequence goes on from JAFZDP010000028.1 coordinate 15,429, forward strand.
TTATGGTTCCAAACGCTGCAAACATCGACAAAGACTGGAACTGGATGAGCAAAATAGCCGAAGAAATGGGCATGAAATTGGGTGAAGAATTTGTAAACGAAAGCGAACAATGGGCTCAACTAGCTGTTCAAGGTCCTAACGCTTTGAAAGCAATGCAAAAACTTACCGATGCCAACGTAGTAGATATGAAATACTACACTTTCCAAATCATTACTTTTGCCGGTATAGAAAACGTTATTTTCTCTACTACAGGATACACCGGAGCAGGTGGATGCGAAATATACATGCCTGCAAAATATGCTAAATGTGTATGGGATGCAGTATTCGAAGCCGGTAAAGAATTCGGTATCAAACCTGCAGGTTTAGGTTGCCGCGATACTTTACGTTTGGAAATGGGATTCTGTCTTTACGGACACGAAATCGACGACAATATCTCTCCAATAGAAGCCGGTTTAGGTTGGATAACTAAATTCGTTGATGGTAACAACTTCATCAACCGCGATATTTTCGAAGCTCAAAAAGCTAACGGAGTAGAAAAGAAAATCGTAGGTTTCGAAATGATAGACCGTGGTATTCCTCGTAGCGGATACGAAGTATGCGACGCTGAAGGAAACGTTATCGGAGAAGTTCGTTCGGGTAGCCCTTCACCTTCTACAGGTAAAAACATCGGTACTGCTTTGGTAAAAAGTGCTTTCGGTAAAAAAGACACCGAAATATTTATCAAAATACGCGAAAAACTTGTAAAAGCTACAGTTGTTCGTATGCCTTTCTATAAAGCTTAATTTTTTATCATCAGTATAATAGAAAAGAACAAGAGAGAAGATCCATTCTCATCTTGTTCTTTTTTTTAAAACAAACAAATTCCTAACGATAAAGACAAACAATAGTATGATTTCGAAAAACAAATTGAAAGAATTTTCTAAATACAAAACATCTAAATTTTGCGACGAAGACAATGTATTTGTAGTAGAAGGAACCAAGATAGCAGCCGAAGCATTGCAATCGGAGTTTGAAATTGTAGCTATATGTGCGTTGGAAAGTTGGTTTGTTGAATACAGAACACTGATAAGAAAAAAAGTATCGCCCGAAAATACATTCGAAGTTACCACTGCCGAACTTGAACGTATAAGCACTTTGAAAACCCCAAACCAAGTTTGGATGCTAATAAAACGACAATCGAACAACGAAGCATTCCAATCGGAAACCAATCTTACCATAGTGTTGGACAAAATACAAGATCCGGGAAACCTTGGCACAATAATACGTACTTGCGATTGGTTTGGAATACGCAATATTGTTTGCAGCCCCGACACTGTGAGCTGCTACAACTCCAAAGTAGTACAAGCAAGCATGGGCGGAATATTCCGCACAAACATAAACTACACTCCCCTATTGCCTTTCCTAGACAGCTGCACCAACAACAACACTCCTATATATGGTGCATTGCTTGACGGCGAAAACATATACAACACACAACTGCCTGCATCGAACGCAGTGCTTGTGATTGGCAACGAAAGCAAAGGAATATCCGACGAGGTAATAGCCAAAATAACCAACAGACTGACTATACCAAACATAGGCAGAAGTTGCGAAAGCCTTAATGCATCGGTGGCAAATGGCATTATATGCTACGAATTTGCCAGACTAAACAATAAGTAAACATCTCGCATTTTAATCAAAACATATTGTTCCATCTACTATAACAGATGGAATAGATAGTTTGTGCCCTGTTGTATAGGCAATCAACAATGATGCTATGTAGCACATACACTATAATCAGAAGGTTCGAAATCCATCGCATAGACATATAGAAAACGAAAACTCATACTCAGATTTGCGTTTTTACCCAACTGTATTTCACACACAACGAACATACATATTACTGATAATAAAGACAATTAAGTTTTAAAGTATTTTAACTAAGGAAACTTATCGAGTTTTCAAAGTTTTTGGATTATCTTTGCATTGTCAAACAAAAAACAATAAAAACTTAAAGAAGAAACAGCATGCCAACAGACGAAATAAAACGCCGAATACTAGCCGAAGCCACAGCAATGTTTTTGAGAGATGGCTTTCAGAAAACCAATCTGGACACATTATCTCAAATACTATTTGTGAGCAAGCGTACTATATACAAAATTTTTGGCAGCAAAAAAGAACTATACCGCGAGTGCATAAAGAGAATGATAAACACAATGGAGGAAGAAGATAATACATGCATCAGCAATTCCAAAAAGCCCATTGCCAATCTGCAAGACTTTATCGCATCGCACTCGACCGGACAACTTGTAATAATGGAACAGGCCCTTAGCGACCTAAACAAATACTTCCCCGATATCTACGACGAATGCCTAAAGATATCGGAACAACGACGAATGGAAAAAATAATAGCACAGATAAACGAAGGGCAAAAGAATGGCGATATGTACAAAAAGCTAAACCCGGAAATAGTAGCTATTATAATACAAAACATACTAAAAAGCAAAGTATCGCCATCGACAAACGAGTTTAACAGCAACCAATACATGAAAAGCGAAATCTTTGCCGAGTTTATACGCATATTTATGCGTGGGTTACTGACGGAGAAAAGAATAAAAGAATACGACGAAAAATATAGAACATAACAGTGTAAATAGCATAAAACCAAAAAAGGATTAGGGGAAACAGACTCTGACAATATTAATCAGCCAGACTATAACCAAATAAAAATAAGTGCATAAACCATAACCACAGTTTCCCCACCTTTTTTTTAGAAACGACACCAAAACACAAAGCAAACATACAATCAGATCAAGTTGAAATTAATTTATCTTCAACCATAGTAAATTACTTTTTTCAAACATTCACAGAATGTTATCCTTATCATCAGGGGGCTTAAATCCATAACAAAATCTTTCCTTACTATATACCGCACAAGCCCCCTTTTTCTTACACATAAAAAAAGAGCCACAACTTATAAGTTGCAGCTCCCTGTTTTTTCTTGCTCCCCAGCTAGGACTTGAACCTAGGACCCCATGATTAACAGTCATGTGCTCTAACCAACTGAGCTACTGAGGAATCACATTATAAACCTTTAAAAATCATTGATCATGTCGCTCCCCAGCTAGGACTTGAACCTAGGACCCCATGATTAACAGTCATGTGCTCTAACCAACTGAGCTACTGAGGAATCTTTATTAACCTTTAAAAATCATTGAACATGTGCTCCCCAGCTAGGACTTGAACCTAGGACCCCATGATTAACAGTCATGTGCTCTAACCAACTGAGCTACTGAGGAATCTTATGATTTATATTTTCCATGACTCTTGGAAAACATTTGCAAAGTTACATATTTTTATTCAATCAGCCAAATTTTTTTATTACTTTTTTATCCTACGCTTCATCATCCATTCATATCACACTGATTTTTACACTTATATCAAATCTTTTCTTTGCTTAACATCGTGCTCCAAAACTAATATTTATACAGCATTTTTCTGCCTTTTCGGACTGAAAAATAGCATTTTTACACCCTATTTTATCAAAAAAGTTCAGTCTTCCATGCAAAGCCCTTATTATCAAAGTCTTTAATATCTACAGAGCTTTCTTTGGGGAATATACCGAACATAGTACTGCCACTACCACTCATAGCGGCATACAACGCTCCTTTATCGTACATCATCTCTTTAAGTTCGGCAAGCAACGGATACTTTGGAAAAACACTATCTTCAAAATCGTTCACTATCGTGTGTCGCCACTCTTCGATAGGCTGCTGCAAGGCTTCTTTCAAATTTACATTCGGCTTTTTGGGCGTTACACCGGCATAAGCCTCCGGTGTGCTTATAAATATGTCCGGTTTTACCAATAAAAGCACATAACCTTTAAGCGATATATCTATATCCTCAAACACATCGCCCTTTTGTGTAGCATATACGGGCATGTTCTTTATAAAAAAAGCACAGTCGGCACCCAACCTACCGGCATACTGCTGAAGGGTATCGGCATCAATATTCAAACCAAACATATTGTTCAACATAGTGAGTGTGAAAGCGGCATCGGCCGACCCTCCTCCCAATCCGGCACCAAAAGGTATATTCTTTTTCAGATTCATAGCCACACTACCCATAGCATCGTGATAGTCTTTTTGCAATAGGTTGTAGGCCTTTACACACAAATTGTCGCTTGCTTGACACTCCAATTGTATACCATTTTGGGCAAATGTAAAATCGTTGGCAGCCACGATCTCCAACTCGTCGCACAATGGCACCGGATAAAAAACAGTTTCTATATTATGGTAACCATCGGAGCGTTTCTCTACAATATGCAAGCCCAAGTTTATTTTGCAGTTTGGCGTTGTTTTCATGTGTAATATATTGTTTTTTATAGTTTTTCCGTTTATATATTATTTAATTGCTGTCTGCAAAGATACATATATTTTTTTATTTAGAGATTGGTTTGCCAATCTACGACATAATTTTCGTATCTTTGCAAACTATTCGAGAAGATACAAAGATATGGATTTCAACCTAACAAACTGCACTTTATGTGCCCGCCAATGCCACACCGACCGTAGCAAAGACAAAGGTTTTTGTGCTACCGATGGCAGTTGCCATGTGGCTTCGATATGCGTACACAAAGGCGAAGAACCTTTCCTTTCGGGAGAGAAAGGTGTGTGCAATGTGTTTTTTCCACACTGCAACCTGGCTTGCATTTTTTGCCAAAACAAAGATATAAGCAGCAGCAGCTATAATATGGAAGACTGCTCGTACAAATCGCTTTCCGATGTAATAGAGAGAATAGAAAAAGTGCTGGACACCACCGAAAATGTGTTAGGATTTGTAAGTCCGTCGCACTATGCACACCTTATACCAACAATAGTGGACACCCTGCACAACCACGGCTATAGGCCCACTGTGGTATACAACACAAATTGCTACGACAACATAGAAACAATAAAAGCATTGGAAGGATATATAGACATTTACCTTCCCGACTTTAAATATTTCAGTTCCGAATTGTCGGGCAAATACTCGTCGTGTCCAGACTACTTTACCAAAGCATCGAAAGCCATTGCCGAAATGTACAACCAAAAAAGTTCGTCACTCATCGAAGCCGTTGCCGACATGCCGGCATCCGGAATGATAATACGACATTTGGTACTACCCGGATGCACACAAGACAGCAAAAACGTACTAAGCTGGATAGCCGACAACATATCTACCAATATTCACATATCGCTGATGAGCCAATACTTTCCGCCTCAAGGCTTGCAACTACCCGACCAACTGGGACGTTGCATAACACAAGAAGAATACAACGATGTGGTAGAACACCTATACGAAATAGGTTTTCACAAAGGCTGGGTGCAAGACTACAACAGCGACAAAACATACAAACCGGATTTTTCGAAAACAGAAGCATTTGAAACTAATAAATAACACAAATATGAAAACACATAAACATCACACTGCAATAGCAGCAATAGCAATGGCCATAGTACTTTTGGCCACAGCCTGTGCAAGCTCGAGCACCATGCCAAAACGCAAAAAATCGAGATGCAACACCTGCCCAAAATTCAGCTACATAGACATACGAAACACAAACAATACCTATGACTACCGAAGCTATAGCAAAGTATAAAGCAACCTTGAAAAAATATATCCCACTCGATACGGTAGACTTTGTGTTCAACTACCTATCGAGCAATGGTATATACTTTGTGATAACAAAAGAACGAGCATCTAAACTTGGCGACTACCGTTGGCCACAACACCGGTACAAATACCACCAAATAACGGTGAACGGAAACCTAAACATATACTCGTTTTTATTTGTGCTACTACACGAAATGGCACACCATGCTGTGTACCTAAAACACAAAAACACGGTAAACCCACACGGAATAGAATGGCAACAAGAGTACAGAAACATGTTGGTGCTACACAAAGGAGCTTTTCCAAAAGACATAGAAACAGTAATAGACAAATACTGCTCTACCCTACCCTTGAAAAACAGAATAGAAAACGAGATATTGGATATGATGAAGATATACGACGATGCTTCTAAATACCTATCCACCCTACAAGTAAAAGACCTTCCAATAAATGCAGTATTCAAAACCGACGATGGCAGAGCGTTTAGAGTAATAGAAAAATTGCGAACACGCTACAAATGCGAACATTTAGAAACAAAAGTACAATACCTTGTACATGGTACGCTACGAGTAACCCCCATAAACAACTAACAATACACTACACCACATAACTGATATTAGATTTCCATAAACTCGTTGATTGAATCAACCTAGAGCATATTTAATACGACATATTGGTCTACCTAATAAATAATTGACATATTGCATAAAAGTTAAAGCACTTATTTTTCTAATAACTCTAGTCATAAAAACATCTATTTGTTTTGCATAGTTCCTATTAATGGCAGGTTCTGACAATTCACTTTCAAACCCACATTTATTATTTTGCTAGAACTTTCAGTTTGCAAAGGCACACTATTTATTTATATTTGAATGATAGAATGCTTATAGTGCCATAATATGAGAACGATATTAAACTGAAAATATACTACTGATTTCGGTGTTTACCTATCCTATTTTTATAAACAAACCACCTTGAGAAGCAAATAAGAAATTAACAGTTTTATGATATTTTAACATCAGGTAATTTAACACGGAGAATCGCGTATTTGACTAAAAAGATGTACAGATGTACAAATATCGAAATTATAACGAGTTTAGAAAGGTTAATAGTTTGATTATTAATGATTATCACTTTTCAGGGTTCTCCGAAATGTATTATTCTATAGCAAAATAGGCGTAGAAATATTGCATTGCACTATTTGGGGAATATATCTTGGTTGCGTAAACATCAAAAAAAACTGTGATTTTCGAGAGGAACTTGGCTATATAGATTTTTCTTCTGTATATTCCTATATATTAATACATTATAAGGGCAAAATAGTGGTTTTGTATACTTCTCCCAAAAAAAAGAGTTAACTCGGAAAAGTTTTTGAGTTAACTCAAAATTTCCGCAGAGTTAACTCGGCAAAAACAGCAGAGTTAACTCAAAATTTTCGTAGAGTTAACTCAAAATTTTCGCAGAGTTAACTCCGGCCGGACAATAGAGTTAACTCTTATCTTTCGACGAGGTAAGTTTACCGTTTAGAGGAGGTGTAACAACTGCTCTAAAACTATAAAAAACGTAAATTTTGAGTAGTAAAACACACAGAAAAGCATCGGAAATTCGGTGTATTACAGGTAGGTAATTAACATTTCGGGGTTAATGAATTAACATTTGTAATATAATGTAGCTATAATTTATTTGCAAGTAGGTTGCTAATCTGTTTTTAATATTATTCAGATAAATCGATTCGTTTGAAGTGGAATAGATATGTTTTGGAGGTAGAAGATTTCTCCATTTTAGGATACCATAAATACGGGATTTGTGGTAAAAAATATTGTTTAATTGCATACGCTACGATATATATATTGGGCGTATGTGATAGTTCTCATTACATACGTCCCACACATTTAACATTAAATATTTTGTATCAAACAAAAAATTACATACCTTTGTAAATCGTATTCAGACTATACAAATAACAATTAGATACATTTATAAATTGAGTAACAATTAAATATGAACAATATATGAAACAAATATTATTCAACAAAACAACAAGCAAAGCAAAACGCCTTATTATGGCAGTAGCCTTATGTGTATTAGGTATAACCCAAGCATGGGCATACGATTTTAGTGCAGTAAGCCCAAGTGGACACATTTTGTATTATGAAATTCTTAGAGGAACTACAAATGTAGGTGTTGTAAGACCCGGTGACAATATTTCTTACAGTAATTATGTTTCCGGTGATGTGGTTATACCGGCAACAGTAACATACAATGGTACTACTTATAATGTAACAGAACTAAAAGTTATCAGCAGTTCATTTGGCCCTTTTAGAAATTGTTCAAATATAACTTCAGTAACTATACCCAATTCGGTTACTTCTATTGGAAAGTATACATTTCATTCATGCCGCAATTTAACTTCAATAACTATTCCTAATTCAGTAGTTTCTATCGGAGAATGTGCATTTGAAGGATGTACAAGTTTATCATCAATAAGTTTACCAAATTCCATTACACAAATAGAAAATGAAATTTTTAGTCGTTGTACCGAATTGACTACAATAACAATTCCCAATTCTGTTACTTCTATTGGATATGGTGCTTTTGATGGTTGTACCGGTTTAACCTCAGTAACCATCCCAAATTCGGTTACTTCGATTGGTAGTTACGCTTTTTATAGTTGTAGAAGTTTGCTTAATGTAAGTATACCTGACTCCGTTGCTACGATAGAACAATATGCTTTCTATAATTGTACAAGTTTACTTAGTGTAAGTATACCCAATTCCGTTGCTACGATAGAACAATATGCTTTCTATAATTGTACAAGTTTACTTAATGTAAATATACCCAATTCCGTTACTACGATAGAACAAGATGCTTTCTATAATTGTACAAGTTTACTTAGTGTAAATATACCTAATTCCGTTACTACGATAGAACAATATGCTTTTTATGATTGTACAAGTTTACTTAATGTAAGTATACCCAATTCTGTTGTTACTATAGGAACAAATGCTTTTAAAAATGTGACAAATATTGTATATCATGGCACTGCCACCGGTGGTCCTTGGGGTGCGTTATATATGAATAGGTATATTGAAAATGGATTTATTTATAGTGATAGCACAAAAACTAAAATAATGAGATACGTTGGAATAGATACAAATGTGGTAATTGCAAATACTGTTGCCATAATAGGAGATTCTGCCTTTTTTGGTTGCAATAGTTTGGCATCTGTAAATATTCCTAATACTGTTACTTCGATTGGTAGTTATGCTTTTTATAATTGTTCAACTTTAGAAGAGATAGTACTCCCAAACACCCTTACTTCTATAGGTAACAATGCTTTTTACAATTGCACAAGTTTAGCATCTGTAGTCATACCCGACTCTGTTACCACAATAGGAAACAATGCTTTTAAAAAAGTAAAACATATAATTTATTATGGTACTGCTACCGGCAGTCCTTGGGGAGCAGTAAGAATGAATGGATTTGTTGAAAATGGGTTTGTATATAGTGATAGCACAAGAACTATATTAGAGGTTTATATAGGAAGTGATACAAATATTATTATACCCAATACTGTTACCACTATAAGTGATTCTGCTTTTTTATCTATGAATACGATACAATCGATTACTATACCTAACTCAGTCACCACCATTGGAACTTGTGTGTTTTTTAATTGTACAGGTATTACTAATTTATTTATACCCAATTCAGTTACTTCAATTGGAAAAGACGCTTTTCAAAATGTAAAGAACATTATCTACCATGGCACTGCGTCGAACTATCGTCGGTGGGGAGCGTTGTATATGAATAAATACATTGAAAATGACTTCGTATATAACGATAGTACAAGAATATCATTGATAAAATATATTGGTACAGACACAAATATTGTTATTCCAAATACGGTTACCGATATTTCAGCCAATGCATTTCAAGATAACAAAAATATAGTTTCTGTTATTATTCCCAATACTATTACCTCTATTAAAACTAATACTTTTTATGGATGTAGTAATTTGGCGTCAGTAATACTTTCTGATTCGCTTATAACCATTGAAAGTTATGCTTTTTTTGGTTGTTCTCGATTGGAGTCAATAATAATTCCCAATTCAGTTACCACCATTGGAAGCTACGCTTTTAAAAATTGTAGAAATTTAGCATCTGTAACCGTTGGGAATTCAGTCACCACCATTGGAACTTATGCTTTTGAAAATTGTACTAGATTAACATCGATAAATATGCCTAATTCGGTTACTTCGATAGGTATAGCTGCTTTTAAATATAGTGGTCTTACCACAATTATTCTTCCAAATTCTATCACAACTATTAATAAAGAAACATTTTATGGATGTGATAGTTTGAGGTCTATTATTCTTCCAAATTCGGTTACCACTATTGGTGTTGAAGCTTTTCTATATTGCAATAGTTTAACTTCTATAACTATTCCTAATTCAGTTACTTCTATTGGGATGTATGCTTTTTCTTCATGTAGAAATTTGGAAACAGTAATACTTTCTGATTCTATTGTTACAATAGGAAATAATGCTTTTATATATTGTACAAGTTTAAGAACAATAAACATGCCTAATTCACTTATTAGTATTGGTAGTTCGGCCTTTGACAATTGTAGTAGTTTGGATTCTATAATTCTGCCAAATTCTCTTACTACCATTGGAGCATATGCATTTAGTGATTGTACCGGTTTGTATTCTATAATTATTCCCAACTCAGTTGTAAATTTTGGTGATTATGTCTTTAGCGGCTGTAGAAATCTAAGATCTTTAATTGTTTCAGATTCAGTTAGCACTATTGGAAACCACACTTTTAAAAATTGTGTAAATTTATCGTCAGTAACTCTTTCTAATTCTCTTACTTCTATTGGTAATTCAGTTTTTAATGGTTGTTCAGGCTTAGACTCAATAATAATACCCAATTCAACTATAATTATTGGCGATAATGCTTTTGAAAATTGTTCAAGTTTATCGTATGTATCGATTCCAAATTCGGTTATTACTATAGGAGAACATGCTTTTGAAAATTGTATTAGCTTACCCTCCGTAACAATTCCAAATTCAGTCACAACGATTGGTAGTTATGCTTTTTATAGTTGTCGTAATTTACAAGAAGTTATTGTTATGGGAAGTTCAATACCCATCATGGGTGAATATCGTGTATTGTCTATAGCAGAGAACGCTATATTAAAAGTACCTTGTGGCGATTTTGATGTATACTCAAATTCTCCTTATTACTGGACCAATTATTTTGTCGCTATAGTAGAAATGTGCGAAGACGTAGATACCACAATATATGCATCTATATGCGCAGGCGATACATACACCGACAATGGATTTATAGTTTCGGTAGCAGATTCTTATTTTGATACTTTACAAACTGCAAATGGCAATGATAGTATTGTACGATTAATTTTATCGATAAATCAACCTAACACAGGCAGAGATTATAAAGAAGCGTGCGACAGTCTTACATGGATAGATGGCATCACCTATTACGAATCAACCGATTCGGCTACATACACATTAACAAATGTTGCAGGTTGCGATAGTGTGGTTACCCTTAATCTAACTATCAAGCATAGTACTCGAACAACAGATACTATTACTGCTTGCGACAGCATTACATGGATAGATGGTATTACCTATTACGAAAGTACCAATACTCCCACTTACATACTGACGGCTGCCAATGGTTGTGACAGTGTAATTGTTTTGAACCTTACTATTAATAGCAAACATTCAACAGATACTATTGTCGCCTGCGACAGTATTACATGGATAGATGGTATTACTTATTACGAAAGTACAAATACA
>JAFZDP010000029.1 GCA_017561155.1 Bacteroidales bacterium
ATGTTAGTAGATGTTGTCTAAGACTTTGCAAAGATACGAAAATAAAAGCAAATCACAACTTCAATGTAGCCATGTCGGCACGTTGAGAGGTTGTCTAAGACTTTGCAAAGATACGAAAATAAAAGCAAATCACAACCTATGCGTAACAAGTGGTATTCAAGATGGGTTGTCTAAGACTTTGCAAAGATACGAAAATAAAAGCAAATCACAACCTTGATGAATAGCGTTTTAGCTTGCTCACGGTTGTCTAAGACTTTGCAAAGATACGAAAATAAAAGCAAATCACAACCGGCGAGAGTATATGAAATAGTTTTGGTTTGTTGTCTAAGACTTTGCAAAGATACGAAAATTATTCACATAAATAATTATTTATTTTATAGGAGTCATCAGGGCTTCGTCGGTTAAGCAAATCACAATAAGGTTTCAAAATGTCAAAATACTCTTTGTGTTGTCTAAGATACAAAAATTATTCATATATATAATTATTATTTTGTAGGAGTTATGCCGGTTGAGAGAGTTGCAACACCATTGCAATGCTTTTGCAAGAGTTATTCAGTGGCTTTGCATTGCTAAGACAAAAAGGGGAGAGGCTTCGCTTTGCTACGCCAAGACAACGGACTACAGACAACGGACAATGGATAATGGAGGGCAAAGCCGGCATTCGGAATTACGAAACTACGGAGGCTACGCCAGACAACGGACAACGGACAACAGACAACGGAGGGCAAAGCCGACTCATTGCTCATGGCTCAAGGCTCACAACTCACTGCCCAAAAAATATTACAACATTATAAAAGGAGTGACACAATATTTTTTTGTGGAAAATGGAAAAAAGCGTAACTTTGCAAAATTAAATTTTCGAGCAAAATAAATTACAAATAAAAAAACTTTATACTATGGCAAAAATTAAAGTAAACTTGAAAGCATTTTATGGTCAGAGTGATAGTTGTGGCAGCAATAAGACTATAGAGGTTGAAGTTTCGGAAAACGAGTTGAATGCACTTAAGAAAATTGGCAAGAAAGAGATTTTTACCGAGGATGTTGTGATGGCTTTAAAAGGTGGAAATATTATATTAAAAACACTCCACGACAAATTAAGTGATGCTTTCTATAATATGGTTGAGGAGTATCGGCTATTTAAGGTTGATAACGAATTTTTGTACGAGAATCTTGAGGAGTCTATGGAAGATGATATTAGATATGGGCTATATACATCGGAATACTACGATGATTATGAAGATGATGACTATGATTATATAGATGACGATGAGGAAGAATTGAATAAGTATTATAGATGGGTTAAAGAACATGACCACAAATTTATTGCCGAGCGTGTTGGTTTGGATCTTGAATCGTGTCGATATGAAAAGGTTACTTACAAGATTTTACTTTCTTTATAATACTCAAAGACTAATTAATAAAACTAACTACAACTACGGACAACAGTGGGGCGGCAGCCGGAATTATGGATCTACGGAATAAGGGTATAGAGAGTATAGAGGGTATAGAGAGTATAGAGGGTATAGAGGGTATCGCTACTTTCTGTACCTTTCTATACCTTTCTTTACATTCTCTACCCTAAAAATATTATTACATTACTACATTACATTACAAAAGGAGCGAGGGTATAAAGGGGCTATGAGCAGTGAGTCGTCTGTCCTCCTTAAACATTAAGTCTTAAACCAAATTCCGTAAATCTGTAATTTTGGTATGGTTAAATTGTAGTCATATTTTCAGTGTTTTAGCATATTATTCTTTCCAATTTGAAAAGAATTGGAAAGAATTGGAAAGAATTGGAAAGTTTTTCGTATCTTTGCAAATGATATAATACTGCAATTATGTTAGAAAATGCGCCACAATTAACTCAAACAGACCTATCTAGGTTGATTTTGAATAAAGGATATAAAGAGAATTCTGATATGAATATTCTTATCGACAAGATTAATGAAGGATATGAGTATTGGGATTCGGTAAAATATAAAAAATGTCCCGAAGGTTATTCACCCGAAGAATTATGGAAACGGGTAAAAGTATCTCGTATTTTGATGATGGAATATACATGGGATAAATATGATGTTTCGTTTGGTTTTACAAACAAAATGCACCGACTATGCCACGAATTTGATATGAATTTTGGACAAGCATGGATGCACCGGCCGGATATTAGCGAAAATTCTAAACGACAATACATCAAGAGTTCGCTTATGGAAGAAGCCATATATTCCAGTATAATGGAAGGGGCTGCCACTACACGTGAAGTAGCAAAAGAAATGTTGCGTAAAGATAAGAAACCTAAAGGTAAATCGCAACAGATGATTGCCAACAACTATAAAACCATACAGTTTATATCCGAACAAAAAAATACCCCTCTCAGCGTTGAACTAATATTGCGAGTGCACAAACTGATGACAGAAAAAACTCTTAAAAACGAAGAAGATGCAGGACGGTTTAGAACTAATAATGATAATATTGTAGTATATGATGCAATGGCAGACGAGACAGTGCACACTCCACCTGATGCAAGCAAAATTCCGGAATTTGCAAAAGATTTGTGCGACTACTTTAATGACAAAAATTCTACACCATATTTACACCCTATAATACGCGGAATAATAATACACTTTATGATTGGTTTCTTTCATCCCTTCATTGATGGAAATGGAAGAACTGCACGTGCTTTGTTTTATTGGTACATGCTGAAAGAGGGCTATTGGATGACCGAATATCTTTCTATATCAAGAGTAATAGCAAAGTCGAAAAAAGCATACGAAAAAGCATATCTATATTCTGAAAAAGATATGTTTGATTTGGGATACTTTGTAAATTACAACCTAAAAGTGTTGGAACAAGCCTATAGCGAACTTAAAAACTACATACAACGAAAACAAACAGAAAAACAAAAGACAACCAATTATATGCGTCTTGGCAATATAAATGAACGCCAGGCACAAATAATTCATATATATACCAATAAGCCAAACGAAACACTTACTGTAAAAGATTTGCAAGAGCGTTTCGACATAAGTCCTACCACAGCAAAACAAGACTTGATAGGATTGGTAGATATCGGATTGCTAAACGAAATATCGTTCAATAAGGTAAAGAAAGGGTATCTAAAAAGTGATAAATTTGAAGAAATAATATCTTCGATAAAAGATAGATAATAGATTTTGCTTCGCAGACTACAAGAACACAAGAAGCCGGCTCAAAGCTCGTAGCTCAAAAAATATTACTACATTACAAAAGGAGCGAGGGGCGGTTGGAATTACGGAATTACGGAATTACGGAATAAGGGTATAGAGAGTATAGAGAGTATAGAGAGTATAGAGAGTCTCTCTACTTTCTGTACCTTTCTCTACATTCTCTACCCTAAAAATATTATTACATTACTACATTACATTACAAAAGGAGCGAGGGTAGTTGGAATTACGGAGTTACGGAACTACGGAATTACGGATAGGGCGAAGCCGGCTCACAGTTCGTAGCTCACAGCCTTTCTATACATTCTCTACTTTCTGTACCTTTCTATACCTTTCTTTACTTTCTGTACCCCTTAGACTTTTGTCTTTCGTCCTTAGTCTGCGAAGCATCCGCGGCAGCCACTCGTAGTCTTGTGGTCTTGTAGACTCGTAGTCTGCGAAGCGTGAGCGAAGCCGCCAACAGTCAAGAGCTATGCAAGGTTGCTGCAAACAAAAAAAACATAATCGCTAACACTTGGGTAACGATTATGTTTTTCTCTTTTCTTGAGGTGTATATCTTTCAGCTGTTAAAGCGTACTGTTTGTAGTAGCATTATTGGCTTTTATCATTTCCAATAGCTCTGCATCGGACAATGATAAGTTTTCTATTATCTTTTTGGTGTCTTCGGCCCATGGGTGTGTTGGATATTTTTCTACAAAGGCAGTGTATGCTTCTTGTGCTTTTTGTGTGTTTTTCCCAACGGTTTCATACACGAAGCCTTTAAAGAAATAGCATTCGGCAACCTTTTCGTAGTTTGGATATTCGGCTATAACCTTGTCTAGGTATTTTATCGCCAAATCTATACGTCCTATATTTGCCGCTACATCGGCAGCTTTTGCCATATATACTGGTGCCAAACTATCGGTAGGGTTGTTCTTGCAAAAGTTGACATACAATAGTATCAGGTTTTCGCCTGTTTCTATATTCACTCTATGGTTGTTTATGTCTATAGAGTTTTCGTAGTCTACTATTGCTTTCAAATCCTTTTCGCGTTGGTTGGCACATGCCACCATGCAAAGCACCATTGTCAGCAATGCTAAAGTTTTAATCTTTTTCATTGTTTTGTCGGTATGTCGCTATTTTTTGGTGGAATATCTCATTCTGTAGTGTGTTCTCATTCTTCCTGCAGCCACATCGCCCAGTTTTCTTTTAAGCAATGTTTTGCGAATGTTACTAAGTCTGTCTACAAATACTTTACCCATCAGGTGGTCTATCTCGTGTTGAGCCACGCGTGCAAGCATTCCTGTAAGCTCTTCAGTGTGTTCTTCGAAGTTACGGTCAAGGTATTTTACAACCACACTTTCCGGACGCGATACGTCTTCGTGTATTCCGGGAACGCTAAGGCAGCCTTCGTTGAACAATATTTTCTCGCCTTTTTCCTCTATTATTTCAGGGTTTATCATTACACGCTCTATCTTTTCGCCAAAGGTATCAGTGTCTTCGTCGTATGGGCGAAATCCTATTGTTAGCAATTGTATGCTCAAATTTATCTGAGGAGCAGCCAAACCTACACCATCGGCATTATACATGGTTTCGAACATGTCGTCTATCAATTCTTGCAAATTTGGATAGTCTTTGTCTATCGGTTCTGCTACTTTTTTTAGCACTGCACTTCCGTATCCTACTATGTTTAGTATCATTGTTGTATATATTTGTTTTGTATTACAATTGTTTATCAGTCTGTCAAGCCATTCGTAGTGGCTTGCTTTTCTTTTGCAAAAGTACACTTTTTTTTGCAAGTAGGCAAATTTATTTTGCATATGCAAGTAGGAGGGAGTGTGTGCAATGTAGTAGTGTATGTGGCAAAAAAAAGAGAGCAGCTTTGGGTGCCCTCGTAAGATTAAATAAAAAGACAATTGTTTCTACTGACATAATATGCAGTTGATAATTGTCTAATATTTATAAAATTAATTATTCTTTTCTTTGTCTAAGAATTGTTTAGCCTCGCTAATTAAAGTAGAACTGCAATTTAGAATTTCGGCTATTCGTATAGCTTCATGTGGCACATTGTCGGTGGTGTCTTCCTGCAAGGTGTAGTCCATAAACTTGTTTATGTTTTGCGGAGTTATGGTTATATCGGTATTGTTGTTTACAAAACCTTTCACTCTTAGTTTTCGGCAGTCCAATCCCAATTGGCTGTAGTGTGTTGTTATCATAGTATAGCTGTTTTTGCTGTTCAAACAGTTAGCTATGGCTTGTACTATTGCTTTACCCTCGGTAGGGTTTGTAGTACGAGCTGGTTCGTCAATCAAAATCAGCATCTTGTACTTATCGCTATCTTCCACTATACTGTTTATTTTCAGTATCTCGCTTGCAAACGACGACAAGCCGTTCATCTCGTTCTGTTCGTCGCCTATACAGAATACCACTTTGTCTACCAATGCAATATCGGCTACGGCAGCAGGAACAAAAAAACCGAATTGGGCCAACATCTGAGCTATACCCATTGTTTTCAGCAACACTGTTTTGCCGGCCATATTGGCTCCGGTAATAAAACATACTCCGGGAGCAATGCTTATGTCTATAGGTTGACACTCTTGGCCTTGTGGTTTAAGCACCGAATCCAATCTGGGGTTCACTATATTGGTGTATGCAATGCAATGACTGCCAATGGTAGGCTTGTGCATATTACGATTTATGGCTTGTTCGGCTTTAGCAACCGACAAGTCGATGTATGCCAATCGCTCTAATGTGGCTTCCAATGTTGGTGTATATCTGTTTAGTTTCTCTACCAGCGACACTCTTACCGAATCCTCTATCTCCTGATTTATCAGATATGTAGCAGTTATCTCTGCCTCTAGTTTTGCTGTTTCCTCGTCGGACAAAGTGTTGGTGTTAGAATTCAGCGAGTTTGTGAGCTGTTTTAGTTTGTTTCTTACTTCGGGAAGTCGGTTATCGTAGCTTTCGTAAATATAAAAGTGTGCTATATTATTTTTGTCAGGATCAAGTATTTCCAACACTTTACTTAAATCGGGAATCAAAAACAATAAATCCAACCCCATATTTTTGGCTATGGCGGCAATCTCTATGGTTTGCAGCGATAAGTTTTTCACTTCGAAAAACTGTACATCGTCCAAAACATCGTTGTTTTTGATGTTTAGTATAGTCTGTTTGATATTATGTATGCAACTAAGTTTGTGTTGCAGCTTGCCAAGATGTTTTCGTCCTTCGTCGGTCTTTATTTTTTCGATAATTTGTTCCACAAAAAACCATTCGGCCTCAAGTTCTTGGGCTATGGTCTTCCAACGTATATTCATCAAATAGTTGCGTCCTATTCCGGACTGGATATTCAAATCGTCGATACAATATTTAAATCCTGCTTCGGTATTTATGACATCTTTTAGTTGCATAATATCTTATGGTTTCTTATAAAAACGTTTACTACTCAATTTTCATTATATCCCACACCGGTACTTCAAGACTCTCCGACAGCTTTTTGCACGCTTCAGCTGAATCGATGGTATAACCATTTGGCGAGGTAGGGTTCAGGCAAACAGCTATCAGCTTAGACTGTTGCAATACTCTTATCTTTCCACCTTTCTTGGTGTAGGTATTATACATTTCCGGTGTGATGAAAAGCTTTGTAAAATCTCGTACTATCAGTGTTTGGTTGGCTATGTTCTTCTTGGTGGTCAGATACTTCAATAGTTTGTCGCTCACAGCCCCCGACACATACAAAGTATCGCCATGTTGGAATATATCCTTTGTGGTTTTTTCTAGCAAAAACACCGAAGGAATATCCAAATCAAATATATTATCGTCAGTATCTACGCACCATATTCCCGACGATATTTTGGATAACTTATCGGTCAGTAATGAGTTGTTAATCATCTCTAGATTAATCAAATCAAAGGTGAATTTGGTTTTTAAAATCAGTTGTCTCAGATTTGGCGATACTGCAGCTCCTGTGCATAAAATCATGGCATCTGTTACCGATGGCGATGCCAAGCTGAGTCTACTTAAAGCTCCATCTACGATAGTTATATCTAAACCATTGGATACAAAATAGTTTATTTGGCTTCGAAGCTTCTCTGTTGTGCTGGCACCGGATAACAATACTTTTCCACTGCAAACTACTTCGGCAGTTATAAGTCTGCCTAGTGCGGTACTATCGCTATCGACCGCTATAACTTTAGAAAGCAGTTGTCGACCACTATAATGTTTTTCCGACGTAATGAACTGCATTCCATCGTAAAGAATAATTTCAGGCTTGTGACTACCAAACACTTGGTCTACTCTTTCGCCATCTATACCTATAGATGTTACGGCAGTCTTTCTGCCAATAGCATGAAGTCGGTTCAATACATAGTTTAGGCATACAGTTTTGCCGGTGTTCTTTTCTAAACCAACTATCGATAAACTCTTATATTTCTGCAAATCAGTTATAAATGGCATTCTTATGTTTTTTGTTTGGTAATGCAAAAGTACTACATTTTTTTGGATAGTGATGAATAATTTGGTTTACAAAATGCTATCCAACAAAAAATAAGTAAAAAATATGGTAATATTATGTGTGGATATAGTGATTTACTATAAACAGATATACTATTGATTATTAATTAAACAAGAGTGATTACTTGAATTGATTATTTATATTGTTGAAGATATAAATATTTAAATGATAACAATATGTGAATAAAAAAATATAAATATATGGGTAATTTTTCGTATCTTTGCATGTTGTTAGTTTGTAAAATAACGCAACAAGGTATTGAAAAACAATGTACTAAATATATAAAATGCAATCAGAAAACGAAAAAATAGTAAAAGTAGATATAGAAACTCAGATGAAGAGTGCTTATATCGACTATGCGATGAGTGTTATTGTCAGCAGAGCACTGCCTGATGTAAGAGACGGTATGAAGCCAGTTCATCGTCGTATTTTATTTGCAATGAACGAAATGGGCATGCAACATAATAGTCCTTACAAAAAGAGTGCACGTATAGTAGGGGAAGTATTGGGTAAGTATCACCCACATGGCGACTCCTCGGTATACGATGCAATGGTTCGTTTGGCTCAGAGTTGGAATATGAGATATATGTTGGTAGATGGGCAAGGAAACTTTGGGTCTATAGACGGCGATTCGGCTGCTGCTATGCGTTATACAGAAGCACGTTTACAACAGATTTCAAACGAAATATTGGCAGATATCGATAAGGATACAGTAGATTTTCAGAAAAACTTTGACGAATCGTTGGACGAACCAACAGTGTTGCCTACACGCATACCTCTTTTGCTTGTGAATGGTACAAGCGGTATTGCCGTAGGTATGGCAACAAATATGCCACCACACAACTTATCGGAAGTTATAGATGGTATACTTCAATACATTGACAACGAAGATATAACTGTTGATGAATTGATGAAATACATTAAGGCTCCTGATTTTCCAAATGGAGGTATCATTTACGGCTACAACGGAGTTAAAGATGCATACGAAACGGGTAGGGGACGTATTGTTTTGCGTGCCGAAACAAGTATAGAAACCGATGCCAAAGGTCGTAACATTATTATAGCACACGACGTTCCATACCAAGTGAATAAAGCCGAGATGATAAAACGTCAGGCAGCATTGGTAAAAGAAGGAAAGATAGAAGGTATAACCAATATACGCGACGAAAGTGATAAGAGCGGTATACGTGTTGTATACGAATTGAGACATGATGTAGTACCAAATGTGGTTTTAAATAAATTGTTTCAATATAGCGAGTTGCAATCGTCGTTTGGTGTAAACAATATTGCGTTGGCCAAAGGCCGTCCTGTATTGTTGGGCTTGAAAGATATTATATCTCACTTTGTAGAGCATAGGGTAGAAGTAGTTACACGTCGTACACGTTTCGAGTTAGCCGAAGCTGAAAAGAGAGCTCATATATTGGAAGGTTTGCTTAAAGCGTTAGATATAATCGACGAGATAATAGCTTTGATAAGAGCATCGCAATCTGTAGAAGAAGCACGTACCGGCTTGATGGAAAAATACGGATTCACCGAGCTACAAGCAAGAGCTATTGTTGAAATGCGTTTGCGTCAGTTGGCAGGTTTGGAACGCAAAAAGTTACAAGACGAATACGACGAGTTGATGAAATTTATAGCTTATTGCAAAGAGATATTGGAAAACCATGACGTATTGATGAACGTCATAAAGACCGAACTTATAGCTATAAAAGAAAAATATGGCGACGAACGACGTTCTAGAATTGAATATGCAGCAAGCAATTTCCGCATAGAAGATACTATTGCCGACGACGATGTAGTGATAACAATATCTCATTTGGGATATATAAAACGTACTCCACTTAACGAATATCGTACACAAAATAGGGGAGGATATGGTTCTAAAGGAAGTGCTGTTCGCAACGAAGACTTTGTAGAACACATATTCACTGCTACAAATCATAATTATTTGTTGTTATTTACTGAAAAAGGTAAATGTTTTTGGATGAGAGCTTTTGAAGTACCTGAAGGAAGTAAAGATTCAAAAGGTCGTACAATCCAAAACTTGATAAATATAGAACCAGGCGACAAGGTGAAAGCATACATCAACCTTAAGACTTTGTCTGACGAAGACTATCTAAACAACAATTATATAATATTGTGTACCAAGAAGGGTGTCATAAAGAAAACATCGTTGGAAGCATATTCACGTCCACGTCAGAATGGTATCATAGCAGTATCTATCCGCGAAGGGGATGAGCTATTGGAAGCTAAGATGACCAATGGAACATCTGAAGTAATGGTGGCATCTAAGGTAGGTAAAGTAGTACGCTTCAACGAATCGACAGTACGCCCAATGGGAAGAAGTGCAGCTGGTGTTAAAGCAATAACTTTGCAAAGCGAAGAAGATGAAGTAATAGGAATGCTATGTTTGGAAAATACTACTGATAATATCTTGGTAGTTTCTGAAAAAGGTTACGGAAAACGTTCTTGTTTGGATGAATATAGAGTAACCAATAGGGGAGCCAAGGGGGTTAAGACAATCAACATTACCGACAAAACAGGACAATTAATTGCAATAACTAACGTTACTGATGAAAATGATTTGATGATAATAAACAAATCAGGAATCGTAATACGTATGCGAGTTGCAGATTTGAGAGTTTTAGGACGTGCTACACAAGGTGTTAGATTGATAAACTTGCGCGAAACCGACGAGATAGCATCTATTACTAAAGTTGATTCGGTAGAAGACGAAGAAACTGTAGACGGCGAAACAGAATTGTCGGTACCTGAAGCTACAAATGAAACACCATCGACAGAAAATAACGAACAATAATAATAAAGAAAATAAATTATACAAAACAATGAGAAAAATAACATTAATTATCGCACTTATCGGACTTAGCGTATCGATGAATGCACAATCGGTAAAATTGCAAAGTGCTATATCTGACTTTAGAAATAGTCGTTTGAGCAAAGCAAAAGAAAATATAGATGCTGCTACCGAACATGAAGCTACCAAAAATGATCCTAAAACTTGGATTTACAGAGGTTTAATTTATTGCCAATTGGGTGATCCTAATATTAAAGATAAATATAAAGGATTGTGTACCAATTGTTATGAAGTAGCTTACGAAGCTGCTATTCGTTGTAAAGAATTAGACCAAACACAAGAATTCAAACAATTGAACGATCAAGTTTTCAGAGTTGTTGGTAATGCATACTACAACAAAACAGTAGATGTATATAATGAAGCTACACAAAAAAATGATAGCAACTTGTACAAAGAAGCTATGCGTCTAGCCGAAGAAGTAGTAAAAATAAACACATTCTCCGGAGATAAAACATCGACAAAAGATGCTTATTGGATAGCCGGTCTTTCTGCAGAAATGGTAAAAGACATGAAATCTGTAGAAAAATACTACAAAATATTGATACGCATGAATACAGAAAAAGAACGTGTTTACAAAACATTGTTCGAACTTTATCGTTCTCAAAACGATACTACTAAAGCTTTGACTATAGCTACAAACTATTCGACCAAAAACAGACCTAACGATTTTCAATCACACCTTTTGATGGCAAATGCTTATTTGTGGGTTGGAAATATGGATAAAGCAAAAGAATCATCGAATACAGCAATAGAAAAAGTTGCAGGGGCAAACGATTCAGTTAAAGGTTTAGTTATGTGCCAAATTGGTAACATATTGAACGATGCGAAAGAATTTGATTTGGCTAAACAATATTTTGACCAAGCATTGGGATTGGCATCAGCCGGAAATCTAGTAAAATTTGAAGCTAATCAAGGTTTAGGTATATTGTATTATAACCATGCTGCTGATTTCATTGAAGAAGCTAATAAAGTTCCAGAAACTGACGAAACCGGTAAATACGAAGAATTGTTGAATAAATCTAAAGACGAATTTAGACTTGCAATTCCTTATTTTACAACTGCAATACAAATGGTTGAAAACGATAAATATCGTGTACAACAATATGTACTAGCTTTGCGTGCTTTGAAAACTATCTATGCTCGTTTGGAAATGTACGACCAATTACCAGACATTACAAAACGTTTACAAGCTATCGGATTAGAAAACTAATATATTTATAGTTCTTATACACAAATTAAAGGGAGTATGTGAAAGATACACATACTCCCTTTATTAATTAGATTATTACTTAACATAAGGTAAATTATGAAATAAAAGTAGCTAAATAACAGTTCTTTAAGTTGGCGTGTGTTTAAGTACTATTATTTAGTTATTATAATAATTAAAATTCTGAGTTTTATACAAAGATTATAGTGTGTATTGCTTCAGTTTTCAGATTTGCATTAATCTTATTTATCAAATCTTGTTTTTTATATGAGAGTTCATTTCTTAAAGCTGCTGACGATACTTTCAAATACAATGTTTTATTTTTTACTTTTATATCTTGAGTTAATTTAGTAATCAAATCTCCAACAACATCTTTGTAAGTTGCAATAATATTAATTTCATCTACTTGCTCAGTCATATCACAATTTTTAAAAACTAATTTTAAAAGATCGTGAAATGTATATTCATTATCAGTTGGTTTCATCTAATCTATTAGGTTATTGTATTTGTACGTTATCTTTCTCTATCGTAAATATTTTATGCTCTATTGCTGAGTCTTCAAAAATTGCTTCAACACGTCCTTGTTGAGTATCTGTCAAAAAAACTTGTCCAAATCTATCACTGCCAACCAAGTTTATTAGCTGTTTTACTCTCAATATATCCAATTTGTCAAAAACGTCATCTAACAATAATATAGGTTTGATTTTTTTACTGTTGGCAATGTATTCAAATTGAGCAAGTTTAAGAGCCAAAACAAATGTTTTTTGCTGCCCTTGTGAGCCAAATTTCTTTATTGGAAATAGCTCCTCTCCTATTTTAAAATTCAAGTCGTCTTTATGGATACCTACAGTAGTATATTGTGTATAAGCATCTTTTGTCCAAGCACTGTGAAGTAGATTCATAAAATCTTCATCATGCAATTGTGAATCATATTCGATAAAGACAGGTTCTTTTACTGCCGAAATCATTGTGTAGTAAGAACTGAAAATAGGGATAAAACTTTCCAAAAAACTTTTTCTGGTTTCATAAATTGGCGTACCTAATCGCACTATTTGTTCGTCCCAAAGAGATAGCATTGCTTCGTCAAAATATCTATTTTCATAGAATGTTTTGAGCAATTTATTTCTCTGTTCCAATGCTTTTTGATATTGTAATAATTGTTCTAAATATAGATTATCAGTCTGAGAAATAACCCCATCCAAAAATTTTCTTCTTATCTCACTTCCTCCTTGAATCAAATCCTGATCGTATGGCGATATCATAACCAATGGTATCTTCCCTATGTGATCAGATATTTTGGAATATAATTTTTTATTATATTTTATTTGCTTACTTTGACCGCGTTTTTGTATACACGATACTTGTTGCAAATCTGTTGTGCCGGGCAATATGTAACTACCATGTATGGCAAAGAATTCTTCGTTAAATTTGATATTTTGATTATCTGCCGAATTGAAATAACTTTTTGAAAAAGATAGATAATAAATAGAATCTAACAAATTTGTCTTTCCAACACCATTATTTCCTACTAAGCAATTAATGTTGTGGGAAAATGATACTTCTACATCAGAGTAGCTTTTAAAATTAGATATTTTGATTTTTTCTAAATACATAATTACACATTTTGATGTAACCATTCTTCTATTTTCTCCATCAACCACATTGGAGTAGATGTTGCACCTGTTATTCCTATTTTATTTATGTTTTCAAACATTTCTACTTTTAACTCTTTTTCATCAGAAATAAATAAGGTATTATTCTTTACCTTTTTACAACATTCGTATAGATATTTTCCATTAGAGCTGTTTGTGCCCGATACAAATATAATGATGTCTACAGATTTTGCAAACTCAATTAATTCGGAGGCTCTATTTGCAACTCTATTACATATTGTATTGTATGCTATAAAATTGTCATTTCCTATTTCGGAACATTTTTTACTTAACTGTTCTATAAGTTCTTGATAACTTTCTTTACTTTTTGTAGTCTGGGAATAAAGTCGGATAGGTCTATTTATATCTATACAATTCATCTCGTCAATAGAGCTTATAACTATTGCACTATTTTCTGTTTGTCCTTGTAATCCAATTACCTCTGCATGTCCTTTTTTCCCAAATATCACCACTTGACCATTTAGCGATTTCATTTCTTCGTATCCTTTTTTAATACGTTGTTGTAAATGTAACACTATTGGGCAAGTAGCATCTATAAGTGTGATATTGTGTTTTTCGGCTTTTTCGTACGTTGTAGGTGGTTCTCCATGTGCTCGTATCAACACTTTTGCTTCAGAAAGTTTATCGAAATCAGAATATGTTATAACCGACAATCCTTTTTGAGCCAAACGTTCTACTTCTACATTGTTATGAACTATATCTCCCAAACAATATAGTTTATTGGTCTTTAGAAGTTCTTGTTCTGCTCTGTGTATTGCAGCTACAACTCCAAAACAAAATCCGGCATTTTGGTCTATTTTTATTTCGATATTCTTTTTCATTTCGAAAGTATTTTCTTTACACAACGGAGTTCTTTTATCGAATCAATAATATATATATCAAAGAAAGCCGTTACGCAAAATTTTTCTTTTGTGCAACGGCTTTCACTACATCAGAAAAATATTTATCTTTTTGCGTTTTCTTTTCCTGCGCGTATAGCAGCCAAGTTAGAGTTAACTACGTCTTCGCCTTTTCTTCCAAATATATGTTGGATAGCTTCTTCTAATTTAGAAAATTCTATATCCAAGAATGGAGCTGAAGCACCTAGTAAAACCATGTTAGCACGAGCTTTTACTTCTTTTGCTATTTCGTTAGCATCGAATGCAACAAGATTTTTAACCTTATTCAATTCGGTCATTACTTCTTCTACATCCGGATAGTTTTTAATATTTACAAATGGAGTCGAGTTTGTTATTATCCAACCATCTTCAGCTAAAAATGGTAAATAACGTAATGCTTCCATAGGTTCGCTAGACAATATAATATCTACTTTTCCTTCAGGAATAACATCAGAATAAATTTCATCGCTAGACAAACGTAAGTGAGAAAATACTGAACCACCACGTTGAGACATACCATGAATTTCTGATTGTTTCAAATATAATCCCATATTTAAGGCTGCATCTGATATAATTTTAGCAACGGAAACGATACCATCACCTCCAACACCACATAACAATATATCTTTCTTCATCTTATTTTCTTTTTTTAGATTCTTATTTCAATTATTTATTAAGGTGTTTTTTTGCTTCAACCAAGCACATACGACGAGGTATGATAACACTTACTCCTTCGTAGGCTATTTCTTCTTTCAATATTTGAACAAATTCTTCGTGGTTTTTCTTCAATGGCACCACTGTACGAATATGTTTAGGATCAACACCTAATCCAATACAAATATTTTCCAACTTATTGTTTGCCGATGATGGTTGTCCACCTGTCATACCTGTAATTTCGTTGTCCAAAATCATAACAACAACATTGGCTTTTTCGTTTATACAGTCTAGTAAGCCTGTCAATCCGCTATGACCAAATGTTCCATCTCCTATAACAGCAACTGCAGGGAATACTCCAACTTCTGAAGCACCTTTAGCCATTGTTATTGAAGCACCCATACATACTGTAGTATTGATAGCACCCATATTGAATCCTAATGTGTAGCATCCGATATCGCCAAATACTTTACCATCTTTATATTCAGCCATTACTTCGTTCAAAGCATTGTAACTATCTATGTGTGGACATCCTTGACACAATGCTGGAGGACGATTTGTAACTACTGCCGGAATTGGTGCTCCGGTTTTTACTGTCATACCTAGTGCTTTGGCAACTTTTTCAGCATTCAATTCGCCATCTCTGCGAATGGTTTCGTCTAAACGACCCATTACTTTTTTGCCTTTTCCTAAGAAGCCTTTTATCAATTCTTCTACGAATGGTTGTCCATCTTCCAATACCAATATTTCATCACATTCTTCGTACAATTTGTTCAAGAATGAGTATGGCAATGGATATTGAGTAATTTTTACTATAGGATGAGGACATTTACCATCTTTGAAGTTTTCCATCAAATAATTGTAGGCGATACCTGTTGTGATGATACCTAATTTTTTGTCGCTACCATCAATATATTTGTTATAGCCCGATTCTTCCGAAGATTTTGTAAACTCAGCTTGTTTTTCTATCAATGTTCTGTATTGAACTTTTGCATTAGCTGGCAACAAAACAAATTGTTTTGGATTTTGTGGGAATGTTATTTCGTTTTGAGCTTTAGGTTCTCTGCGAACTATACCTGCACGGCTGTGAGCCAAACGAGTAGGTATACGATATAAAACCGGAGTCGATAATGTTTCACTCAATTCATAACCAAAGTGAACCATATC
This sequence comes from Bacteroidales bacterium, assembly GCA_017561155.1. GTDB lineage: Bacteria > Bacteroidota > Bacteroidia > Bacteroidales > P3 > HGM05376. The sequence continues at coordinate 16,147 of JAFZDP010000029.1, forward strand.
GTAGGCTTCTTGTTGGTTTGATGGTTCTAACATTGGAATCATTGCCCAATGACCATAAAAACGGCTGTCTTGTTCATCTTGCGACGAGAACATACTTGGGTCGTCGGCTACTACGATTAACACTCCTTTTGTTCCAATGATAGCAGCGTTCATAAATGGGTCGCCGGCTACATTCAAACCTACGTGTTTCATACAAGTCATAGCACGTTTTCCTGCATAGCTTACTCCAATAGATGCTTCTAACGCTGTTTTTTCATTAGCACACCAATTGGCAACTATTCCTTTTTCTTTTGCTTCTTTCGATTTCATTACATATTCTGTAATCTGAGTCGAAGGTGTGCCTGGATAACTATTGATGGCACTTCCACCTGCATCGATGAATCCTTGAGCAATTGCTTCATCACCTAATAAAAGTAACTTTTGCATAACTATATAGTATATATTATATTGTATTTTTATTTATTACGTTTCTACGTTGCAAAGTTACGTTTTTTTTATGGGATAGACAAATAAATTTCTGACTTATAACTAACTATTTATGAAGAAAAATAATTAATGTGTTAAATAACAATTTATTATGAGGTATAAAAAGATTGCTTTTTTTTGATATAATTCTGTTTTATGCTATTAAATACAGTGTTTTTGCTCAATAATATTCAATATATATATAGTAAAAATGGAACATTGCTACAACAATGTTCCATTTTATATAAATTCAAATGTTATATTCAGGTCGATTATTTTATACCGGCTTTTGCTTTAATAGCAGCAGGAACAGCATCTTTATGAACCAAAATATTCATAGTTTTGTATTTTACAAAAGCTTTAGATACATACCAAATACCTTCGTATTTACCGCTTTTTCCCCAGCTGTTTTTAACCATGTAGTATTCTTTTCCGTTTTGGTCTTTTGCTATACCATAGATAAGCATACCGTGGTCGTCGGTAGTAGTCCAGTTGTCATAACCTTCTTGACGCATTTCTTGAGTTATTTCTTTTTCAGGAATGTTTGCGTTAAGGTCGTTTTTGCGTTCGTTTGCACTCAAACCTAACCAATGAGCCATATCGCTACCTAGTTCAGCAGCTTTTTCCATATCAGGAACTATAGCTACTCCGTTACGAGTGAAACCATCTTCGCTAACGTCAGCACCCCATGCAAAAGTGTATCCGTTGTTAACTGCATTGTCCATAACTTCCATTAGTTCGTCGATAGTAATGTTGTACGACAAACCTTGACGCCAGTTGTCTTGAATTTCAAGAGAGAATTGGCTGTAGAATGGTTGGTGTGTGTAAGAAGTCAAAGATACATAATCGTCCATATTCAATCCTAATTCGTCAGCGAAAGATTTTGGAGTGTATTCTTTTCCGTTGTAAGTAAATTTTTCAGGACATTCTCCTAAATAAGTGTCATATATAGCTGTCAAACCTTTAATCCAAGCCGGAGAAAGTTTTTTGAAACGTCCTTCAGCGATAGCTTTAACGTATGCACCTGCAACAGCATCAACTTCGCTGTGGTTCGGAAGAGTATCGTTGCTGTACAATGTACCCGGTGTTGGCATAGCACTTTGAGGAACCATACCGTAGTTGCGCAAGCAGTAAACTGCATCATAGAAACTACCACCTGGAGCAAAACCGGCATCACCATGCAAACGTACACAATATTTAGCACGATCTTGCATTGTTTTAGATACTAAAAACATTTCTGCCAAATCATAATTTCCTTTACCCATACGGATAAGTTCGCTTTCGAAAAATGCCAAACCGCTGAAACTCCAGCATGTGCTGCTACGGTGTTGGTTTTTTACTGATGTAATTGGGTTTTCTTTTACTGTTGTAAATACAAAACCTTCTTCTTTCTTTACTTCTTTTTTCTTTTTTGCTTCTGCTGCATTAAAGCACAATGCAACACATGCAATAGCAATAATTATTTTCTTCATTTTGATGTAATTTATTAAATTTATATTCAATTATATATTATTCTTCAGGCAAAAACATTGGATCCCATGGTGGAAGCATAATTGGTTTTTGTTCCAACAATTTTTTGGTTTTGGCAGGTATGTATTTTTCTTCTACCACCAAACGGAACATGTATTCATTAAACCAATCGTTTGTCATGATAAGAAAACCATTGTAGCCATTGCTTTGTCCCCAACTATTTTCTACCATCCATTTTTTAGGTTTACCATTTTCGTCTAAATCAACTGCACACAATGTCATGGCATGCGACGAACCACTTGCAAAAGTAGATACACGTTGTTTTTTGTCCATTCCAAAAGTAGTTCCCATCAACGATTCATAATCGTAGTTATTCATATCCAAGAAACCTTTGTCACGGTCCAAAAATTTACCCACATCGCACGAAAAATACATCATCACGCTGTCTTTGATTGATGCTATTGCCATTTCAGCAATCTCTTCGACAGGTAGATTTAAATATTTCCAATTTTCTCCATCATATACATGGCGGTCATATTCTATTTCATATACTTTATAATATTCACGAGTAGGGTCGTTCATAATCATATAGTATTTCGAAAAATCTTCGTTTACAAATTCTTCGTAGAACGATTTTGGAGTATATTTTTTTGTAGAAACAGGTTTGCCTGAGGCATCTGTACGTGTCCATGTAAATTCTGTTGGGGGTACCCCAAAGTTCAAAGCCAACATACGGTATATTGTTTCAAGCATTTCGGCTTTGCGAGTTTCTAATTTTGCTTCGTTCATGCCCTTTTGTTTGCTCATTTCACGAAGTTCCAAACCATACTCTCTTAATTTTAAACTCAATAAGTTCGATATTCTCGAAGTATGTTCGCTGCTGTATGTTTCCGGCATTACGTCGGCCGGTACCAATCCGTATTTCGATACCAAATTGGCCACTCCTGTAAATTGACCACCATCGCTAATCGGATTTTTAAACAACCATTCTACTTTCTTGTCGGTAAGTTCAAGATTGCGAGTGTCTATGATAGCTTGTAAAAACAAATTAGATTTTTCTAGTTGGTCCCAGAAGAATGTATATACTTGAGAAAATTGAAAATTTGCAGGCAAATTGTATTTGCTTATTGCTTTGGCTCTCATTACATTCATTCCTGTAAACATCCAACAACGACCCGACGATTTTTGGTTGGTTATCGCTTTACTATTCACTCTGTGAGAGAAATAAGTATCAAATGCAGTATTGTTGTCTGCATTCACTGCCAATTTGTTTATATCGTTGGTTTGTATTGCATTGCGTATCGCTTTGTCCGAAGGGGTGTTTTGGTAAGATTGTTGTAGTTTTTTCAGTACATCTTCCGAAATCCCTTTACCTTGCGAGTATCCAAAATTTGCATTTGCAATCATCAACGATGCAAGTAAGAAATATTTTATTTTCATTTTATTTTATATTTAATTTATTTCATTAATTATCAATTTGATATAACACTATCTTTTAACATTAGCACCTACAAAGATACGAATTTTATTTTACTTTGAACCACTGCAAGATACATTTTTACCAATACCATACTATTAAATATATAAATATATGGCACTTAGTTTTCGCTATATCAAATAATTATACAAGAAAATAAATTCATATTTACTATATGTTAAATGTTGCAAAATATAGTGGTTATATATCTGATATTTTACACTTAGGTGTCAATTCGTTCACAGTATACCATGGTTGGATTCATAGTATACTGCGATTATATTCATAGTATACTGTGGTTGTCTTGATACCTAGGTGTAAAAAATGGTGTCTATGCCAACAAATCGCGTATCACTACCGAAGCACACATACACCCAAATACCGGTGGCATGTACGATATACAACCGATAGTGGTTCTTTTGTTGGTGGATGGGTCTTCTACCATGGCATCTTCAGGTACCGGCTCCGACGAAAATACGACCTTAAATCCGGTTTTAACTCCCAAACGGCTCAGCCTTTTTCTCACAAGATAAGCCAATGGGCATGTATGGCTCTTTTTTACATCGCATACTTCGACCAATGTAGGGTCAAATTTACCTGCACTACCCATAGAACTTACTAATGGCAAACCCATTTGTACACAATGATAAATAAGAAAAACTTTAGGGCTTAATGTATCTATTGCATCTACTACATAATCGTAGTTTTGGTCCTTTAGAATTTCTATCATTCTATCGTCGCGAATAAATTCCGATATTGTTCTTATATTACATTCCGGGTTTATGCTTTTCAATCGTTCTTCCAACACTTTGGTTTTCATCATGCCCACAGTGTCGGTAGTAGCTATAATTTGGCGGTTTATGTTGGTAATGCTAACGGTGTCGCCATCTACAAGTGTAAGATTTCCAACACCTGCTCGACATAGCTGTTCAGCAGCATAGCCCCCTACTCCACCTAATCCTACAATCAACACATGGGCTTTTTTAAGTTTTTCTATACCGGCTTCTTTTATAAGTAGTTTTGTTCGTGTATGCATTATAAGTGGCTTATTTTTTGATGTATTATATGTTCTAATGATTTTGTTATTTTGTCCGATAGTTCTTCAAATCCATAGTTTGTTATTTCCGACACCTTGCCATATATGTCTTTGATATGCAAATCTGTATCATCTGTTTCTAAAAAAAATGGCATATCTCCTATTTGCGACAATATCTTTTGTGCATTGGAATTTTCCGTCAATACGTTTTTCCCAAATGATAGCATTATTCCTTCTTTCACAAGCATTTGTGCTATATTAATATTGTTAGAAAATCCATGAACCACCCATTGCTGTTTGGGCTTAAAGTGTTTTTTCATTTCTATCAGTTCCGAAAAACTTCTTACACAATGCAATACCAAAGGTTTGGAATATTTTTCCGATAGTTTTATTTGGTACTCAAAAACCTCTTTTTGCAAGTCGAAAGGTATGTCAACAATCTTGTCTAACCCACACTCTCCTACCATTATGGCCTCGTCGCATTGAACTTGTTTTTCCAAAATATCAAAGGCTGTTTCTTTGTCTAAATCAAGCAAATGCCATGGGTGCCAACCTACTGAATAGTGTTTTGTTTTCAAATCGATAGTTTCGGATACCGAATAAGATCGTACCGAAAAAATATCGCTGTCGGAATATTTGTTTATATGTGTATGAAAATCTATCAACATTGGTTAAATAACTCATTAATATAGTATTTATTGTAAAATGGATAATTTATTTGTGTCTGCCTTTATTTGCAGAAAAGCAGCCGGTTGAAAAAATATCTGCAATAATTCAAAAAATCTAAGTACCTTTGCAAAGCAAAATATATATGTAAAAGAAATAAAACATCTAAGTGAAAAAGATATTTTTTATATTGTTATTTAGTGCATTATCGCAAGTTTTGTACTCTCAGAAAATAATAGAATATCAATCCGGAATGGGTACAAAAGATACCAATAATGCCAACGTGTGGATATTGTACAACAAAGTTATTGCTACACACGAGGGCATGAATCTTTATGCCGATTCGGCTCATTATGATAATAGCTTGAACAATTTTACTGCTTTTAGAAATATAAAAATCGAACTGACCGATACAACCACTATTTACGGTGATAAATTGTTCTACAATGGAAACACTCGAATAGTTGAAATTTGGGGCAAAAAAGTGATTTTTATAGATGGAGAAACATGCCTTGTTACAACACATCTTATATATAATAGAAACACCAATACTGCCAGCTACGACAGTAAAGGAACTACTACAAACAAAGACAATACTATGATAAGTATGAATGGGTTGTACTATTCCGATTTGAAAGAATTTTTGGTTTACGACAGTGTGAAACTATTCGATTCGTCGTCGATGGTAGTAACCGATACTTTACGCTACAATACCAATACAAACATAGCACTATTCAAGAGCCCTACATATATATATAGCGACAGCACCGTTATATACAGCGAATATGGTTGGTACAATACTAATACAAAGATAGCTCATTCAAACAAAAATACAAAAGTATCGAGCGGCAGTCAGCTATTGATGAGCGATACTTTGAACTACAACGAATCGAGAAAAATTACCATAGCCAACAGCAATGTAACAATATCCGATAGCGTTAACGACTTTATTTGCAAAGGAAATTATGCTTATTCCGACGAGTTGAAGCATTACTTATTTATGACCAAACGAGCTACGGCGATATTTGTAGACAATGCCGATTCATTATACATGCACTCCGATACTATTTTTGCTACTACAAACAATGCCAACGAGTTTGAATCTGTAAAGGCATATCACCATGTGAAATTTTATCGCAAAGATATTCAAGGCTCTTGCGATTCGGTGTTTTATAATGTTCCGGATTCCATTATCACTATGTTTTACGACCCCGTTATTTGGAACGACGATAACCAATTCACAGCCGATACAATAGTGATTAAATTGGACAGCACCGGTGTGAAACAAATATTTTTGAATGGCAATGTATTTATTTCGCAGCGAGTTGATGCCACCAAATACAACCAAATAAATGGTAAAAATGCAATAGTTTACCTCGATGGCAAAAATCCGCTTTACTGCGATATATTGGGAAATGCCCAATCTATATTTTACCTTACCGAAGAGCAAGAAGATGGAACAAATGCACTTTTGGGAGTAAATGTGGGTATAGGCTCAGGTATGAGAATTTATTTTAATGAAAACCGAGAACCCACCAGAATTGTTACACATACAAATCCTGATATGACAACATACCCGATAAAAGATTTTCCCGAAGAAAAAAAGACATTAAAAGGCTTTAAATGGTGTCAGGATAGACGTCCTTTACATGTCAATGACATATATATACACTATAATATGAAAAAATAATGACATTATGTCATAATTATCAAGTTTGGCAAACTATTTGAAGAATAGATATGAAGAATATAAAGACTTTATTTAAAAAGAAAAATATGAAAGCTGAAGAAAACAAAATAGAAGAAAACGAAAACGTGAACGCAAACGAAACTATGTCGACCGAAAATACTGATACTACCAACTTGGAAAAAGAAGAAAACGAAGTAGACCAAAAACAAGAAATGGGCGAAAAGTTGGCTGCTTTGAATGATAAATATTTACGATTGTACTCTGAATTTGAAAACTACAGAAAGCGTACCAATCAAGAGAAAGCCGACCTATTGAAATATGGCAGCGAAGAAATGATAAAATCTATTTTGCCTGTTGTAGACGACTACGAACGTGCTATACAAGCATTTGGCGAAAACGAAGACAATGCTGCTCTTAAAGAAGGTGTGGTGCTTATCTACAACAAATTGATGAATATTCTTCAGCAAAAAGGGCTTAAAGCTATAAATGCTAAAGGTGAAAAATTTGATGAAAACCTACACGAAGCAGTAGCTCAATTTCCGGCTGCAAACGAAGAAGACAAAGGTAATGTAGTAGACGAAGTACTTAAAGGATACTATCTAAACGACAAAGTGATAAGATATTCTAAAGTAGTAGTGGCTATATAACTAAAAAACAAAGAAACGAAATTAGAAAAATATAAAGACAACATCATAAAATGGCAAAAAGAGATTACTACGAGGTATTAGGTGTGCCTAAAACAGCCACACCCGAAGAGATGAAAAAGGCTTATCGGAAATTGGCTATACAATATCACCCCGACAAAAATCCGGGCAATAAAGAAGCTGAAGAAAAATTTAAAGAAGCAGCCGAAGCCTACGATGTATTGTCTAACCCCGACAAGAAAGCACGCTACGACCAATTTGGACATGCCGGTGTTGATGGTCAAGGTGGTTTTGGCGGTGCAGGTGGCATGAGTATGGACGATATATTCAGCCAATTTGGTGATATTTTTGGAAACATTTTTGGTGGTGGTGGCTTCCGTGGTTTTGGCGGTGGCGGAAATGCACGTCGTCCTGTGCAACGAGGCTCTAATTTGCGTATAAAAGTCAAACTTACACTGGAAGAGATAGAGAAAGGTGCCGAAAAGAAAATCAAGGTAAACAAATATGTACCTTGCAAAACATGTAACGGAACAGGTTCGAAAGATAACAACTACGAAACTTGTCCAAATTGTCATGGTTCCGGTGTCGTAACTCAGGTAACACGCACAATACTTGGCGCTATGCAAACACAGTCGGTGTGTCCGCATTGTGGTGGCGAGGGCAAGATAATAAAAGACAAATGTACTACATGTCATGGCGATGGTATAGTGAAAGCCGAAGAAGTTATCACAATAAACATACCGGCAGGTGTTTACGATGGCATGCAGCTTAGCATGACAGGCAAAGGTAATGCTGCTCCGCGTGGTGGTATAAATGGCGACCTTATTATTCTGATAGAAGAAGTGCCTCACGAACTGTTCGAACGCCAAGAGAATAATCTTTACCATAATACATTTATCACATTTGCCGATGCTGCTATGGGGGCAAGTATCGAAGTGCCTACCCTTAACGGCAAAGCCAAAATAAAAATAGAACAAGGTACTCCAAGTGGTAAAATATTAAGACTGAAAGGCAAAGGTTTGCCGGATATTAACGGATATGGCAGAGGCGATTTGCTTGTAAACCTAAATGTATGGGTGCCTAAAAGTTTGACAAAAGAAGAACGCGAGATATTGGAAAAACTATCCAAATCGCCAAACTTCCAACCAAACCCGACCAAACAAGAACGTGGATTTTTTGACAAAATGAAAGATTTGTTCAACTAATTATAAAATACAAAAAGCAAGAGAATAAAAGACTCTTGCTTTTTTTTGACCGAAGATTGTTATAAACATAAACACTACCTATACGATGATAAAGGCAAACTATCACACACATAGTTGCTACTGCGATGGCAAAGAAATACCACAACAATATGTAGAAATGGCTATTGCCAAAGGCTTTACCCATATCGGATTTTCGGGACATGCACCTGTACCATTCGAAAACACATTTGCCATTTCTGCCGAAAAATATTCCGAATATTGCTCCGAAATACGACAGCTGAAAGAACGTTACAGCCACAAAATAAAAATATCTTTAGGTCTTGAAATTGATTATATTCCCGGAATAATAGACAATTTTAAACCTCTGATAGACGAAGGTAATTTGGACTATTGTATAGGTTCGGTTCATTTGGTGAACCAAAACAAAGGTAGCGACCTATGGTTTATAGATGGTAGCCGACAAGAACTTTACGACCAAGGCTTGCAACGTGTGTTTGGTGGTGATATAAAACAAGCCGTAACAGCATTCTTTGCTCAAACCAACGAGATGATAACCACTCAAAAACCAACCATAGTAGGCCATCTGAACAAAGTGGTGATGCACAACAAAGAACGATACTTCAACACATCAGACAGATGGTACATGACACTGGTAGAAGAGACATTGCAACTTGCAAAAGAGAACAACTGTATATGCGAGATAAACACAAGGGGTATATACAAAGGAAGATACAACGACTACTACCCTGCCAAAGATATAATAAAGATAATGAACCAAAAAAGTATACCGGCTGTAGTATCGACAGATGCACACCACCCCGACGACTTGGATAAATTTGAAGGCATATACGAATATCTGAAACAAATAAACTACAAAAATATTCTATACCTTGACGACGACGGTATTTGGAAAGAAGTGTTTTGATAAGATAACTTTTGGGTAATAGGTAAAAAAATTAAATACTCCCCAAAAAATGCGGACTCATTTTGATATTAAAAACAAGTCCGCATATTGCAATCACAACAAAATACTTAACGGAAATTCTAAAAATTGGTACTACATATCAGTCATCGATAACCCTTTTTGCGATATTGTGTAGCCCTCAAACTTGCCGGTAGCACGAATAAAAGCAGCTGCTTTCTCATTAAGAACATTAGTATCAAAGTTCACCGCCTTTCGCTTTACCTCAATAAATACAGCCTCATCATTCAATTCATTTTCAGCAACAATATCAATCTCATTCTCTCCCTTGCGATCCCACCAGCTTCCGATACGTGTGTAGGCTTTGCTATCAATAAGTACACGCTTAAAATAGCGTTCAAGCATCTTGCCGGTGAAAGTTTCGTAATCACGATTGATAATGTTTTTCACTGCATCGTAGTTCTCAATCTCAAGCATATAGTTGTACTTATAGATGAATCTAAACCAAAAACTGAAAAAATTATCATCAATCATATACCGAACATTCTTGGTCGAAGTCATCTCGAAGATTGGCTGAATCTTCGTAATTACCTCATACTCCTTTTCCAATTTTGTAAGGTAGCCACCAATCTCTCTACCTACAATTTGTTCTATTTCCGAACGCGAAGTCTTGCCACGAGCAATAGCCGAAAGAATAGAAAAATATACCCCATAGTCTTTGCCAAACTCCTCGATAAGTATAAACTTACCCTCACCCAAAAATACAGAATCAGCTTTGATGATATGATTAAGCATCTTTGTCTTAGTAGTAGCACCTGCATCAATAAGTAATTGAACATACTTTGCAACACCTCCTGTAAACGAGTATAATGCCAACAAATCTTCGGCGGTATAGTCGGGATTATATTCTGCCATTATCTCTTTCAATACAGCGGGAGTGAATGGCTTGATTGACATAAAACGTGTTTGCCGATTATACAATGGCTCTTTCTTGTCCTTGAAAATCTTGGTCATCATCGAGTAGATAGATCCACATACAATAAGGTTGATATGAGCCTTTGTATGATACATATCCCATATACGTTGCATATCACTATAAACAGACTTATTCACCTTGAAAAATTCTTGAAACTCATCTATAAACAACGTAATATGTCGGTCAATAGAGATCTTCATCAAATACTCGAATATCTCTGCAAATCGCTCTGCTTTACCTATTGTGGGTATACCTAATTTGGTCTCGATTTCTTGCAGATAATCCACACACAAATCGCTCTCAATCTTACGTGTAACAAAGAAATAGAGTATCACCTCATTCTCGTATGCTTTCCATACAAGCGATGTTTTACCAATACGACGACGACCTGTCACCACAGTAAATTGTGCATTACTCTTTGAGAGTTCAACTATTTCTTTGAGCGATGCAATCTCATCTGTTCTATCAAAAAATCTCATGTCTTTCTATTTTAGTTCCGAAACAATTGTTTCCGAAACAACGGTTTCGCTACTATAAATATTGTATTATACTGAAAAAAAATAATGCTTTTGCAATAAATACCCCACACTTAAACATCAAAACCCTGTGGGTTACAACCCAAAAGTGCCATAGTTTTGGGTCGTAACTATGGCACTTTTGAAGTGTAAGTTGCGTGGAAACTTTTTTCAACGCAAAACACATTCAAATAATTTGAAGCACATGATAATGTTGTAATGACGAATAGTCTTCGTTTACTATAGCAGAGTTAACAAATCGTGTTGAGCCAATAGTAGTTTCGCCATTCGAAGCATGAATATGCCCAAACAGATGAACTTTAGGTTTTATCTCCTTAACTTTAACTAATAATTCGGAAGAGCCATAATGAATATTATTACTAAAATCCAAAATATTAATTGGAGGGAAATGGGTTATAAGCACATCGGTATCTGTAGGAATTTTATTTATTTCCTTTATTGCTGTTTCTGTTATATAGTCTTGCATAAACATTGGAATACCGTAAAACTTTATCCCGTTGATGTTTACAGATGAGTATCGCAAGAAATGACAATTATCTGGAAGACCCTCAATATTGCCATCCCATAAACAGTCATCGTGGTTTCCTGCAATGAATATTTTGTGTTTGTAAGGCAAATCACAGAGCCATTCAATAAAGTCAAGAGCTTCCAAATCGTCACCAGATAGTGTAAAATCGCCACTGTGCACTAAAATGTCAGCGGGTGGCATATCGGTAAGTTCTCGGTGTTTACCGTGAGTGTCGGAAAGATGGAGAATCTTCATTTGACAACAATTTTTATATCCTCAATTGAAGTACTTTGGGTTATCACTTTATTCTTCAGTTCTTCTGACAAGTTGAGTTCTCTGAAGTCACTCCGTGCCTCACGGTGAATAGGAATGATAGCCATTTTGGGTTTCACATTCTTGCATACCATTTCTAGTGTCTCACGCGAAGCGTGGCCAGAAGTATGCAGATACATAAAATGCCAATCGAAGGTGTGTATAAAGTCGTAAGTATTTTGCATAAACGCCGAGTGCTTTGGGGTAATATAACCTTTGAATTGCGAATATACCAAGCAACACTGCTCCTTGTCCAGCAATGGCATCATCTCGTCGAGAGCCTTCCTAAAATTACAGTTGTTACGCACTAACATAGCGAAGCCTCGTTTGCAGTCCTTGTCCAGCACATTGCTCCAGTTCTTGCGAAAATAGTGCTTACGCTTGTATTGATAGCAGAGAAAATTTCCTTGCCCCAACTCCTTTTCAAACGCTTCTAGCACCTTATATTGATAGCCATCCACTAGCATACGTCGCCCACCAACGGTTGCCACGGCATGGTTGATAGAGGAAATTCGGTCGGCATCCTGTGATGTGCACATTACGAAGACATACTTGTACTTCCTCATTAGCTCTGTGAGTTCCTCATATAGGGTAGCTTCCGAAATCATCCGACTGTCATCGCGTCCCAACATTGTACCCTCTATAACAAGTACATCGATATTACGGGGAACGATATATTTCTGTATGGTGGGTTTTAGTCCTTTGCCACGATAGCCGTGTTCACGAAAGTCGCCAGTATGCAAAACAGTTCGTCCGTCGCATTCAACAACAAACATATAGGCATCAGGTGCAGAATGGCTGACATAGTAGGGAGTGATAGTAATATCGCAAATCTTTATAGGTTTATTTGCCTCGTAAGTGGTAAAGTTATCAATGGCTTTCTTGCTAGCTCTCAATTCGGGAGTTGGGTGGTAGTATAAGATGTTGCCTCGCTGTAGTTGTAATAATTTTTTCGACAATCGGCCAATATATTGAGGAATACCTTTTTTATCAATGACAGCCTCAAAACCCACGTGGTCGCCGTGAGAATGGGTATAGAATACGGCACTAACACCATCTAGAATAGGGTCGATATTCTCGATCTTATCCAATGGGTCATTGTCTCGATTCTCGCCTTCGGGGAGGTTATGCCCAAGGTCAATCAGTATCTTAGTACCTGAGGCGGAGGCAATCTCCGTGATGCACCCGCCTATCTGGTTGATTCCTCTATGGATGGTGATGATCATTATTCTATGGTTTTTATCAGGTCCTCAATATTACCATCTATGCCATTGTTGTTGTATATGGCACGAAAATTATTATTATCAATTTGGTATAGTTTCACTTTATTGGTCAAAAGATTGTTGTATATGGTACGGAAATCTTTACTATCAATAGAAGATATATTCTCATTTTGTTGACATTTTTTATTAGAAGGAAGACGATGCCATAAAATGTCTATTTCATGCCAAGGTAAACCGTTGCTGGTGCCAAATTTGAAACAATCTTCTTTTAATTTGTTCGCAAAACTTTTCAACAGGCCGCTTGTATTTTCATTATTGGTATTCTTTATCAGAAGAGGTGTGTCTGATGAAGAAATCATTAAAAAATATCTTAACATCTTGTCTATGCCTGGCTCTACAGATAATTTTAAGAAATCCTTTGCTATTCCGTGAGCACTGCATCCATCTTTTTTAAATTCAATTATCGCAACCGGAGTATCTAATGTTCTTGTGTAAACTGCCAAATCAATACTGGCGGATTGTAGTCCAGGTTCTTCATTTTTACGTATAATAAGCCGCTTGCCATTGCTATGAGGGAAACTATAAACATATTGTGTTGGAACCTCAACCGAATAGTAGTAATCAAAATTGTTTTTTGGATCCGAACAATATTTGATAAATTGATCAACAAATATAAATCTTAATTCTTGTTCGCTTACTCGAATATTTTCTTTGTTTCTGTATTTAGGGAATATCAGACGGCTGCAATAGTTTTTTTTATCTTTATTTACGGAATAGACGCTATCAATAACCTCAAAAGTTCTACGGATAATTTCTTCTAAACCATGCTTTATTCTATTATATTCAGTCATATTATCAAATCTTTTATTATGGTAGGTTCTAAAAATCATTTCTCTAACATTTTCAAGCAAAGCAGAGAACCTACCTTTACTATTTTTCTTGAAATTTCGAGTTGCAAAATTAAACAATTAATCTTACATACACAAGATAAACCAGAAATATTTTATATTTTCCCTTACCTCCATTCCAAATTATCGAGAAAACTATATCGTTTATGTGGGAAGGAAAGTTTGCGTAAGGTCGTTACGTCATTGCCGTAACGGCGTTACGCTAATGTCGTGAGGTCGTTACGCACAAATCTTTTCCCAACAAATAAAATAGCTTCTTTCGGATTTTGCTAGTCGTTTGCTCAGATTTTTATTTAGATTGCTGTTCGTTGGGCAGCAGGTAGTCCAACACGCTTTGCCAGTCGGGGTATCGGGAGGAGCCAAACGGTATCCATTCTTCTTCAAACTCGGCTGTGCCGTTCTTGTCGCGATCGTCGATTATTATATCGCCTTTGCATAGGTTTTTACAGTGGGTGATAACCATCCGTTTGTGGAACACGTCGTCAAAGTATTTGGTTACCCATATCACTTTGTCGCTCCATGCCGATGAGTTTTTCCATGGTGCTGTGGATAATATGTAGCAGTCGTAGTGTTGGTTCAGCTTATGTACTGCCTCTATGGCTCCGGGCATAGGCTCCATCATGCCGAAGATGCCGAAGATGCCGGCTATCTCGTCGTAGCGACCTTCATATTTTTTAGTGTTGGTCTATCCCAATTTGAAAATAGACCAACACTCCGTCCATATCAAAAAAAATAATAGTTTCTTGTTTTTATATCAATCTTTCGTTATACTCCTATATATCGATTTGTCCGAAAATTTACACCATTTGCTCTATTTTTGAGATTACTTTCTCCCCAAAAAACACGATTATTCCACGTTTTTAGACTTTGCTTTTTTAACATTTGTAATAAAGCATTTCTGCTTTATCTTTGGCATGTGTATATAAAACATCCGTATTCTTTACTCCAAAATATATTTTCAACTTTAACAAACAAAACAATTGATATTCACCAATTTGACTTTTGTAATAGTATATTGTTTTTATATTCCCACTATATTTTGGGCTAGATAGTACTATGCAGACAAAAAATGGGTACCCATTCTCATACAAAATGGGTACCCATTTTTACAAAATATAGTACCCATTTTTCGGTAAATGGGTACCCATTTTTTTGAAGCTAATATATGATATTTTATTAACAGTTATTAAGTACAAAAATTAACATTAAGTTTACAGCAGAAAAATATATTATTTATGGCAATTTCTAAAAATTGCTTTCAGGTGATTTGCGGAATTTTGCTAGAAATCTTTCTACTTTCTTTTGATTGAGCATAGCGGGCTATGCGATTGAAAAAGGAATAGAAAGATTTCGGTAAAAAACACAACATGAGTAAAGAGCAATGCCTAAGCATTAGCTCTTTCGAGCAATAGCAACATCGACGAAGTCAACGCACGCAAAAGTTCAGAAAAGAGTGTATAAACTTAGTACGAACGTGGAATTTTTAGAAGTTGCCTTTACAATAAAACCCCCACACTTAACCATCAAAACTATGTGAGTTTTAACCCAAAAGTGCCATACTTTTAGGTCGTAAGTATGGCACTTTTGATGCGTAAGTTGCGTGTTTTTTTCTAGTACAAGATATGTCAACGAGTATACTTGAAAAACTTTACACTTTTGAAGTTCGTCTTTTACTTACTTTGTGTTTTTTAAGAAAAAAGCACTAGTAGCATTGAAATTCGTAGTGTACATCGCTAAAGTTGCATTCATTTAAATCGTCTTGGTTTATGAATACTCTCATCGAGCCACAGTCGCCCCATATAGTTATCTCTTCATCTGAGTTAATTGAGGGAATTTGTAGCAGAAGTGTATCGTATTTGCTATCTTCAGTTCTTTCATCTACTTGTTCAAAGGCAGGGAAACCAAGCATTTGGAAGTTGTATTCATCAGGTCCGTTGTACATTGGATTTGTGTCAAATAGCTCAGAACCCACCTCTTCTACCAAATCTTCCGGCATGTCTTTTGTCAAGTATTCATCTACTATGAAGAATTGGTCAGTTATTTCATCGTTGTATAATTTCTTTACAGCTGAAACAAATAAACTGTCGAACTCTTTACAAGTTATACTTACACAAGATTCATCAGCTTTAACGGTTAAAGCACATTCTTTTTTTACCGGAGTGTAGTCACATAATTCTTCGCAGGTAAGATGTTTCGGTAATAAACTTTCGTCTATATTTCTGTTCACATCTTTATGATACACTATGCGGTAATTAGTTTGATTATTAGGATTATCGTAGTCGCAACCATATCCTTCACAAATTATATCTTCATCGGAGGAAATGAAGAACTGAAGAATACCTTTTGCAGGCAGAGGTTCTAAATGTGGGCATTGTTCAAAGTTTACTTGAAATACCATAGCCATTGGTTTGCCTTTTTCATCGGTTGGGTATGAGAGTGCTAAATCCCAATATGGTTTTCCTCCGAGTTTGTTGTCGAAGATTGATGGCTGCTTATCTTTGTCTATCGAAAAACGTAGGCACTGTTGAGGAGGACATACTCTTTTTATTTCGTTTGAGATGTTCTCGGCTTTATCCATCGCATTGATTATATGGATAAGCATTTCTTTTTCTTTTGTATCCATCATATTTATATTTTAAGTTTTGTATTCATTTCTTACAATCCCAAGCAAAACAGATAACCTACCATTTACTGTTTCACTCGAAATTTCGATTTGCAAAATTACATATTTTTCTTGATATAAATGTATTTTGTTCTGAGTATTGAGGGAAATATTTTTCGTCACGAGGTTGTGAAATTTTCCTCACGAGGATTTTTGTGCGGCATCGGGAGATAGTTTTATCTACTTCGTGATGTATTTTACCCGGATCGCGTAGTAGTTTCATGTTAGTATATTACGAGAAATTTGACGGTATACCATCACGACGATGACACCCTATTGTGAAGAGATTGACAATAGGGTGTTATTTTTGGGGATTAAAATTCTCCCTTTCCGAGATAGAAAATTAGCAAATCACCCAGCAAGTAATTTATAGAAGTCGCCTTAATCCAACCAGCCATATTTTTTAAGTAAATTACTATCAGGTGGATTTTCTACTGAAATTCTTTTGCCATCGTATATCAATTCCCATGCAGGAAAAGCATCATCAGGACCCTCTTCGAGCCACCTGTCTTCAAATAATCTATACGATTCCTTTTTGTAAGAAAAAGTTTTTCGCTTCCCCGTTTTGATAAAAAAAGATGGGCGAATTGAATAAATCAATACAATACGTTCACCAAACATAAAATAACCTTTTAAATTTTGGTAATAATATGGCTTATTATAAACAGGTGTACAATAAATACCTAAAGTGTCTCCCGAGTATTTGTGATTGTCTTCTCCACCTCGTTCTCTAAAACTCATACATACATAAGAAGAACTAGAGCGAGAAAGAATACCTATTGCTTTTTCCAAATCCTGAAGAATTAAACTGTCGCTTATTTTATATTCTTGCAAATCAAATTGAACATCTTCATATTTATATCCATATTTCATCCTCTCATTTGCAATTTTCACATTATAAACTTGAGAGTGCCCTATTGCAAACAAAAAGGCACAACATAGTGTTAGGAATATCTTTCTCATAAAAACAAATTGTTTAAAGATTAATATATATGTTGGTTTCTAAAAATTGTCATTAATAATAACCTACCGTTCCTATTCAAATATCACTCCACAATGATAAGGTACCAACACATTGCCTGTCATATCTTTTGACTCATGTTCTTCTTGTGTGAATATAAATTTCACAGATGAGCCTTCTCGTTGCACTTGAACCTTCTCTTCTACCAATCCCAACCAATCATTCCAAAAATAGGCTGTTAGTTCGGCAGTGCTACAGCTTGTTATCTCTACTCTGTTTTTGATTGGTGGCAGCTGTTCCAACTTGCTTTTCAATTCTCTTGCTGTTTTATTTCGGCCAACATAAAAGCTTGATATTATTTCATCTTTTACCGAGAATACCAACCACGATTCGGAATAATAACCACACCCAAATTTATACAAATATCTGTTCGAGACTTCCAACTGGAAAGCACTCCATATACCTTCGGGAGTAAACTCCACATTCATACAATCAAGTATATTTTCAAACTTTTCTATTGGAGGGTTCTTTCCTTGTTTTGCTTCATCAGCCCTACGACAATAATAATGAGTACGACCACCTACGCCACCTCCGTAATAATACACATCCAATACATAGCCGGCTTTCAAATTCACGCCTTTCAAATGTGTTAATATGGTATCTACGTTTTTCGCGCTACTCGATGTATCATAATCTCCTTCATAAGGTCTCTGTATATTTTTATCCAATCTCTTGTTCAAATCTTTTACAGCTGTTCTATAATCCATGTATATCTCTCTGTATAAATCACTATAGTCCGGAACACCTATTTTTACTTGCCGTTTCCAGATACGATTACCATTAATATTATACCAACGGTTATAAATCTTCACAGTAT
Source organism: Bacteroidales bacterium (assembly GCA_017561155.1). GTDB lineage: Bacteria > Bacteroidota > Bacteroidia > Bacteroidales > P3 > HGM05376. Next base: position 34,685 of record JAFZDP010000029.1, read on the forward strand.
CGACATTGCAATCGGAATTTATAGTAAGCACAGTATCATAGTTTTCAACACCAACAGCACTAACACTTAACATATATCTTCCTTCGGGGATACTATCTATATAATACATACCATCAAAATTGGTATGGGAACGTCCAATGTGTATATTCCCGGTAGTATCTGTCAATATTACATTCAGAAATGGCTCAGGATATAATTCATTCTCTGATTTTTTTATTATAACACAGCCTTTTATACTATACAGCTTTTCCTGTGCAAACAATACTATAGGTAACAGCATTATTAACAATGTTATAATCTTTTGTTTCATATTGATGTATGTTTAAAACATTATACCACAATCGTATGGTACCAACACAGTGCCTGTCATATCTGTTAGGCGATATTCTTCTTGTGTGAATATGAATTTTACGGATGTACCTTTTCGTTGCACTTGAACCTTTTCTTCCATCAAGCCCATCCAATCATTCCAAAAATAAGCAGTTAGTTCCGCTGTACTATCGCTTATTATCTCTACCTTGTTTTTGATTGGTGTCAACTCTTCCAACTTGTTTATCAGTTCTTGCCCCACTTTATTTCTCCCCACATAAAAGCTTGATATTGCCTCATCTTTTGAGAACACTAACCACGATTCGCTGTAATAAGCATGCCAAAATTTAAACAAATATCTATTCGACACCTCCAACTGAAAAGCACTCCAAATACCTTCGGGAGTAAACTCGACATTCATATAATCCAATACGTTTTCACACTCTTTCGATGGTGGATTCTTTCTGTGTTTTCGTTCATCAGCTTTTCTACAATAAAAGTGAGCCATACCGGCACCTCCTCCACCTTTATAAAACACATCCAATATATAGCCAGTTTTCATACTTACGCCTTTCAAATGTGTCAACATAGTATCTACTTTTATTCTCTTTAGTGCATCATAGCCTTTTGGTAATTTGCCTATTTTTTTATCTATCGTCTTGTTTAAACCTTTTATTGCCATTCTATAATCCATGTATATCTCTCTGTATAAATCACTATAGTCCGGAAAACCTATTTTTACTTGCCGTTCCCAGATACGATTACCATTAATATTATACCAACGGTTATATATCTTCACAGTATCGACATTGCAATCGGAATTTATAGTAAGCACAGTATCATAGTTTTCAGCACCAACAGAACGAACTGTCAACATATATCTTCCTTCGGGGATACTATCTATATAATACATACCATCAAAATCGGTATGAGAACCTCCTATGCGTATCTTATCGGTGGTATCAGTCAATGTTACATTCAGAAAAGGTGCTGCTTCTAATTTACCTTCAGAATATTTTTCCACAACGCAGCCTTTTATACTGTACAGTTTTTCCTGTGCAAACGATGCTATAGGCAACAGCATTATTAACAATGTTATAATCTTTTGTTTCATATAGATGTATGTTTAAAACATTATACCACAATCGTAGGGCACAAGCACATTGCCTGTCATATCTGTTAAGCGATGTTCTTCTTGGCTGAATATGAATTTCACAGATGTGCCTTTTCGTTTCACTTGAATCTTTTCTTCAATCAAACCTATCCAATTATTCCAAAAATAGGCTGTTATTTCAGCAGTATTTTTGCTTGTTATCTCTACCTTATTTTTGACAGGTGGCAACTCTTCCAATTTGTTTATCAATTCTTGTGCTATTTTGTTCCTACCTACATAAAAACTTGATATCAGCTCGTCTTTTATCGAGAATACCGGCCACGATTCGTTATAATAAGCGTGCCAAAATTTAAACAAATATCTATTCGACACCTCCAACTGAAAAGCACTCCAAATACCTTCGGGAGTAAACTCTACATTCATATATTTTAGTATATTTCTACCCTCTTTCAAAGGTTGTTTCTTGCTTTGTTTTGAATCGTCAACTTTTCTACAATAATAATAAATTATACTAGTCATTTCACTTTCATTATAACATATATCCAAAACATAACCGGGCTTCATGCTTACACCTTTCAAATGTGTCAATATTGTATCTACGTTATTTAGTATCTTTAATGTATCGCAACGTTTGAGTAGATTGTATATTTCTTTAAAATTCTTGTTCAAATCTCTTACAGCCGTTCTATAATCCATGTATATCTCTCTGTATGAATCAGTATAATCCGGGGTACCTATTTTTACTTGCCTTTCCCATATACGACTACCATTAATATTGTACCAACGATTATACATATTTAATGTGTCGATGGTGCAATCTGAAATTATAGTCAGAACTGTATCATATCTTTCAAACCCGACCGAACTAAACGTCAACATATACCTTCCTTCGTGAACACTGTCTATATAATACATGCCATCAAAATTGGTTTGACAACCACCTATGTGTATCCTTCCTGTAGTATCAGTTAATCTTACATGCATAAAAGGCTCTGCTTCAAAATTGCTTTCAGAATACCTTGCTACAACGCATCCTTTTATAGTATACAACTTTTCTTGTGCAAACGATGCTAAAGGTAGCAACATCATTAACAATGTTATAATCTTATGTTTCATATAGATGTATGTTTAAAACATTACTCCACAATCGTAGGGTACCAAAACTTTGTATGAGGTACGACTATCAGGATTATCTTTTTTATAATAAATAAACCTCACCGTTTCGCCTACACGTTCCACATGTACCTTTTCTTCTGCAAGTCCAACCCATTCATTCCAATAATAAGATGTTATGCTTGCATTGTTGGAATCTATTATTTCTACTTTATTTTTGATTGGTGCAAAAATACTCAAATTATTCCACGTTGTTGAATCTTCTATATCATACTTAGACAATGGAGAAATTATTTCATCTTTTACAGAAAACACCTGCCATGATACGCCATAATAAGAATGCCAAAATTTAAGCATATATCTGCCTGACACCTCTAATTGGAAAGCACTCCATATACCTTCGGGGGTGAACTCTACATTCATATAATCCAATATGTTTTCAAACTCCTTTGAAGGTGGGTTCTTTATCGGCTTTGGTTCATCAGATCGGCGACAATAATAATATGCTACACCTCCAAACCAATTGGTTACATAAAACACATCCAACACATAACCCGGTTTTAAACTCACTCCTTTCAGGTGGTTCAACATGGTATCTACATTATCTATACTATCAAACACATCATAACATTCAGTTATAGATTTAGATTCAGAGCCAAATTTAGATTCAGACAAACAAGATATTTGTTTTTCCAATGTTTTGTTTAATTCCATTACGGACTTTCTATAGTCTATATATATCTCTCGGCAGAAATCACTGTAATCAGGTGTTTTCATTCTACATTGTCTTTGCCAAATATAGTGATCTGAAATATTATCATAATAATTGGACACTCTCAACGTATCGAAACAGCAATCAGTGTTTATGGTTATTATAGTATCTGAATAGTCACCAAAACGTTCTGCAAAAACCAGTCTGTATGTTCCTTTGGGAATACCAACAACTTCAAATCTATTATCCTCTATCTTTGAATCAACAATAAGACTATCTTCAATATTTAGCACTTTCAAATAATCATACTCCCTATACCAACGAGTATTCTTTACAATTCCACTAATAGTAACGGTATTAGCAGTATCTTTTGCCTCTATAGCAAACGAATTAAATCCCACCGCAATTACAAGCGTAATAAAAATAACTAACTTTTTCATTTCTAACTATTCTTTAATCCAACTTCTGAAAAATCCATATTCAGAAGTATTATAATTCTACTTAATAAACTTTTGCGTCGTTGCCTTTATTTATCAAACATTCTAACTTACAGCAACTTTTTCATCTATCATGCTATTGCAGCTGTAATGTAACGAGCTACAAAGTTACATATTTTATCCAATATAATCCAACTGCTACACGAAATATATTTTGCATAATTGAGTTTCTGATTTATATTGGTTTGCGAATATGGCAAAAAGATGTACTTTTGCACTACAAAATACTGATAAAAACATATTGAAAATATGTTACAAACGACAGCAAAATAGTAGATGAAAACAAGAAAGAAAATCTCAAAAACTATGAAAATACTAATATCGTTGATAGTAATTGCCACAGCAGGAGTCGTGGGCATTGGTAATATAAAAAGTTTGGGTAAACTCCCCAAAGGCGAACGCTTGAAACGAGTAGAAGCATCGAAAAACTATCGAGATGGAAAGTTTGTAAACAAAGAGCACACCCCTCAGTTCGAACATACAACAGATTCTGATTCAACTGATAGTTTACATAACAAAAAAGAAAATAGAAAACCTACACATATTGTAGAGGCCATAAAAACCGACTTACATTCGATAGACAAAGACAGTAATATAATAGTATGGTTTGGGCACTCGTCGTACTATATACAACTTGACGGAAAAAGATACCTTATAGACCCTGTGTTTTATACAGCCTCTCCGGTATCTTTCATTATGAAACCATTCCCGGGCACCGATATATACAAACCTTGCGATATTCCCGACATAGACTATCTAATAATAACCCACGACCATTGGGATCACCTTGACTACAAAACAGTAACAGAACTGAGAGATAGAACTGCCAATATAGTTTGTCCACTTGGTGTGGGACAGCATTTCGAGTATTGGAAATTCGACACAAACAAGATAATAGAACTAGATTGGGATGAATGCAGCACAGCCAACGACCAATTGAAAATACACTGTCTGCCTGCCAGACACTTCTCTAACCGAAGTTTGCGAATGAATAGAACACTATGGGCATCGTTTCTCATACAATCGCAGTCCTATACCATATACATAGGTGGCGATAGTGGTTACGGGAAACACTACAAAGAAATAGGCGAACGATTCCCCGATATAGACCTTGCACTGCTGGAAAACGGACAGTACAACATAAAGTGGCAATACATTCATCTTATGCCACACCTTATGCCCAAAGCAGCCAAAGAGTTAGGTGCAAGACGTTTCATAACAGGACATCATCTGAAATTTGCCTTATCCGAACACTCATGGAACGAACCCTACAAAAACATCGAGGCTATGAGAGCCGAAGGACTGGATGTGATAGACCCAAAGATAGGCGAAGTTGTAGAACTTAAATAATATATATATACCCATCAAATAACCCATATTAGTTATACCCATAACTAATATGGGTTATTTGATTATACCATATAGGTTAATTGCACTATATCCACGCCCCAAATGCGACATCACGAAAAGTAAAAATATATTTGTGTATGTGCCGAAAAAGATGTACTTTTGCAAACACTAAAACACTTATAAAAATGAAAAAAATATCGATATACCTATTACTATTAGCAAGCTGTTTTGCAGCTTTTTCTCAGTCTGATATCAGCAACGAAGCCAAATATTGGAACTACCGAAACAACTTAAAGCAACGCTTTATGTACTATACTAAAAATCCTGATATAAAAGGTTCGCATCTCCCTGTCGAACTCATAAAAATAGATTCAAAAAAGCAAACTACTGCATATTGGGCCGATGCCACTTGGTGGCAGGGACATTATATTGCCATGCTTGCATTGGAATACAAACGCCTTCAACTACAAGGTTTACCCACCGATAGCACTTTGCAAGAATTAAAATGGGCTGTAAAAACACTTATACGTCTGGATAAATATGCCGAAAGCTATTGGAATGGAAAAGATACACTTGATGGTTTCTTTCTTCGCGATGATGTGCCGGCCGACTTAAATACCGCCATGAATGTAGATATTATAGACAGCGATTACGAATCGAAGCTGGGCGATACCACAACACTGAGCAATGCTCCATCGCAAGATCAAATTTGGGCTTGTTATTTAGGTTTTGCCCTTGTGGTGAAATTAGTCGATAACCAAGAATTAGTTGATGATGTTACATCGCTGACAAAAAGCTTTATACATACTATGAATTACACCAACAATAAAGGTGGAAAATCGTGGGAGATAATAAATCCGACCACCGGTCAGCTGATACAAAAAAGTGGAGACATAAAGTGGTTGCAACACGGACATGTGCTAGCCGGCGAATACATAACCAACCAAGACCTACACTTTGGAAAGTCAAACACCACTGTATGGAAAACAGTATGGCGATTTGTACAAAACAACTGTTTGATGAACAAAACAGGTAACTTTGTGTGGTATGGTATATATTGTTGTTCTGTAGTAGGTAACGATTGGGGACGAGGTGCAGATAACTGCTACGATTGGATAACCAAACAAGGACAAAAAATACAAAAAATGCGTCCCGATTTGCAACAAGAAATCATATTCCCTCATCTTCCACTTATTGCAGCTATACTGCATGGCTACGAAGGCAACGACCCCATACCGGCACAAATATATGAGCAGTATCTGAATTCGGCACCGGTAGATGGTGGGTATAAGATACGTACAAACAATACCATAGAAAGCTCGCAAGCACCATGGCATTCGCTATCGTTGTTCTGTCCGTGGCACTTGAACGACTATGGCTACTTTAATATGATAGACTATATGCTTTTGTACAATGCATACCACATTGTATACAAAATGAACGTACCCGAATTTGAAGTGTTCTACAAATAGAAACACAATATCAAAAAAACATGAATACACACATATCAAAGTATCGGTTTAAGATATAATGATAAAATATTTGTTTATCAAACAAGTATTAATCAAATAAAGATAAAATTAAACTCTACTTGATGTGCAACAACCGATATTATTATAGACAATAATAATAGAACCTTTTTTCCTTATTGTTTGTTATAACTTGGACTTTTTTAACATAGAAAAAGATAAACCAATGAACAGCAATAAGGAAAAAATTATATCAGCCAAAGTGGCAATAATACCATTTGTAGTACTATTGTTTGTGCTAATATTTGTCATCAAAAACTTTGGCGATAGTGCTTTGGAAGGCGCAAGTCAAGTGTCGCTACTTATAGCTTCGGCTGTATGTGTGGCTATATCGATGATTTTTTACAAAATCCCTTGGACGCAACTGGAAGAAACCCTGGTAAGCAATATCAAAAGTGTTGGTTCGGCAGTTATCATGTTGTTGCTTATTGGAGGTATCAGCAGCACTTGGATGCTTAGCGGTGTAGTACCCACACTGATATACTACGGACTACAAATTATCAACCCTAAGATATTTCTGTTCGCATCGTGTATTATCAGTGCTTTGGTGTCGCTACTGGTAGGCAGCTCGTGGACTACTATTGCTACTATAGGTATTGCTTTAGTTGGAATAGGCAACAGTCTTGGTTTTGAATCTTATTGGATAGCCGGAGCAGTGATATCGGGTGCTTATTTCGGCGATAAAATCTCCCCACTTTCAGACACTACCATATTGGCATCGTCATCGGCCGGTGCTGAATTGTTTCCGCATATTAGATATATGCTTGTTACCACTATTCCTTCTTTTGTCATCTCTTTGATAATATTCCTGGTGGCAGGCTTTGCAAAGTCGGCAGCAGGGGCAGATTCATCTACCGATTTTTTGTTTGCACTTACAAACACATTTACCATTTCTCCATGGCTGCTAACAGTACCATTGCTTACGGGTGTACTCATTGCCTTCAAACTTCCTGCACTCATTACTCTGTTTGCATCTATTTTATTTGCATCAATAGCCATGATAATATCTCAACCACAGATAATAGCGACTATTACTTCGAGTAGCGATTTATCGGTAAACACCACTGCTGTAGCTGTATTTAAAAGCTTATACGCACATATAGATATAGAAACCAACAACACTATGCTGAACACGCTTGTGGCTACAAAAGGTATGAGTGGAATGCTAAACACAATATGGTTGATAATATGCGCTATGTGTTTTGGTGGAGTTATGGTGGGTAGCGGAATGATAAAAAGCATAACAACTATGATAATACGCTATGTAAAAGGCAGAGCCGCCATAGTATCGTCAACGGTATTTACCGGACTTTTTTGCAATATATGCCTTGCAGATCAATATTTATCCATAATATTAACCAATAGTTTGTTCAAGGATTTCTACGAAAAGAAAGGTTACGAAGCCCGTCTTTTGAGCAGATCGACAGAAGACTCCGCCACAGTAACCAGTGTGATTATACCATGGAACTCGTGCGGTGTAACACAAGCCACCATACTAAACGTAACCACATTGGCATATCTGCCATACTGTTTTTTCAATATAATAAGCCCAATCATGTCTATAATAATAGCAATAATCGGTTACCGTATAACTCCTCCAACACCGGAACAAGACTCAAAACAATAACCCCCTACCCTCCTACCACTTTGCATTGCAAACAAAAAACGACAGAATATCCAAACGGCAAAATGAAAACAAGTTGAGTTCTTTGCCGTTTTATTTTTGCCATATTGCCACACGATATAGATAAAACACAATAAATGCAACACAGATTCGTTTAGTTAACCTAAACAAGGATTATTACTATATATGAACAATATTATATGGCTTTTGACGATGATACCAAACAGTATATTATTTACAGGTATAGGTATTTATGCATGGAAAAGAAAAGAACCTATGTGGTTTTGGATGGGCAAATCTGTCAGCAAAGAAGAAATCACCGATGTGAAGGCATATAATCGTGCCAATGGGATAATGTGGCTCTTATTCTCATTGATATTCTGGATATTTACAATTATTGGTATATTTGATATCAATTGGGCAGCGGAAATTATAGCAAGAGTCATGTTTGTATCTATAACATTGCTCGTTATTTCATATATCTGTATATACAAGAAATATAAGGCATAACCCTACTTATACATAAGTAAAACACTTGAAAAATATATACCGAACTTGTAGCAGATATATACGAGTTCGGTTTTTCTTGTTATGCAAAGATGATGTAGTAATAAAAAAAAGAAACCTTGTAAGCATTCTTACAAGGTTTTTCTCCTGCGGAAAGAGAGGGATTCGAACCCCCGGACCCGTGAAGATCAACGGTTTTCAAGACCGCCGCATTCGACCACTCTGCCATCTTTCCGTCTGCAAAGATACGAACTTTTTTCATTCCTGCAAAATATTTTTTCATTTTATTTTTTATATAACTGATATACAAGAAAATATTTTTCCATTTTTATATATTTCAACGCTGTAATATTAGTGGTTTCTAACCAAAATAGCACCGTTTTGACACCCAAAATGCACAAAAATACAAGAAATTGTTTTTATACACTGATATATAACATTATGCGTTATTTTCAACCATATTTTAGCCTACTTTTCTACATATAAAAACGAGGACCGAATCTTAGTTCGCGTCCTCGCAGTACTGGCAAATAAGTAAAGAATATTTATATTTTCTTGCTGTTGTTCGACACATCAGCATTAGTTTCCCAATGGAATGGCTCGAAAGCTTCGCCTTCTTTAAGTTGATTCCACGAAGGTTTTCTCATTTTGTATATAAGGAATGGAGCTGCAACCACTATAATAGCACCGATAATCAATACCGAAAACCATACTGCCGGGCTACCACTTGGTATCTGACTTGGAGGTATGAAACTCAAACAGAATGCCAACAAACTACCTGCAAATCCCAATCCGCCTATTATCCACATAAAAATATTACTTCCTAGTTTGAATGGTCGTGGAGTGTTTTTCATCTTGTATCGCAAAGCTATAGCTGCCGAAAACATCAACATATACATTATAAGATACAACAACACTGTAAGCTGAGAAAGTATTTGATAGAAAGTTTGTACCGACGGCATTACAACGAATAATAAACTTAATATTGTCACCACGCAACCTTGAACAAGAAGAATGTTTCGTTGTACACCATTTTCGTTGGTTTTTTGTAAAAAAGGAGGCAAATAACCGGCTTTGCCCACACTCAACAACCCTTTGCTAGGACCACTGATCCAAGTAAGTACACAAGCCAAAACACCAAAACTCAACGCAATTGCTATTATTGGGCTTAACCATGGAGCGTGTATGTATCTAAAATATCCGTCGAAACCGGTCAAAAGACTTTGTGTAAGGTTTATATCCTTTTGAGGTATGATGATACCCAACGAGAATGTTCCTAAAATGAATATAAGCACAGTGATAAGAGCACCTGTGAATACTGCTTTGGGGTAGTTTTTGGAAGGATTGTCAACATCTTTAACGTGCACACCGCTCATTTCCATACCGGCAAAGAACAAGAATATACTAGATGCCAATACAATATTGTTTAAATTTGTAAGGTCGGGGAAGAAATTGCCACCAAAATTCATCTGGCTTACACCACCCGAAGCCAAATAGATAATAGCAAGCAATATAAGCAAACAAGCAGGAATAATAGTACCTACCAAGCCCCCTATCTTGCTTATCTTACCTACCCAGCCCAAGCCTTTCATACAAATAAAAGTTGCCAACCAATAAATAACAAGTACCACCACTAAGGTGTATAGCCTATTGGAAGCCAAAGTCATATCGGCTGAAGGGTTTAAACCTATAAAAGCAATGGCCACAGCACCAAAAGTAAGCACTGTCGGATACCATATTGTGCTTTGTACCCATTGCAACCATATAGCCACAAAGCCCAAACGTTTACCGAAAGCTTCGCCTACCCATCGGAACACACCGCCCTGTTTGTCTTGAAACATTGCTGCCAATTCGGCAGCCACCAACGATGTTGGGATAAGGAATACAACAGCAGCAAACAGATAGTAGAACGCCGAACTCAATCCATATTCAGCTTCGGCAGGCAAGCCTCTCAAACTAACTACAGCTGTCACGTTCATAATAGCCAAAGTAAACACACTCAATTTGGCCGTATTGTTTTTTGTTTTTAATGTTGAAGTTGACATAATTCTTTCGTTTTCATTAGTATTTAATTTATTTTACTGTCGAGATTATAAAACATTGGCAATATAGTTTTGTTCAAGGAAAAAGCAATAAAAAAGCGGAATGTAAAACACTCCGCTTACTAAAAACAAACATAATTAATTCACATTTTTCACTCTGCTACAGGTCGTATTTGCATACCATCGTAACGTCTGCAACAAGATATATTTCGATCGCCTGTCATGAAGTTTAAATAGAATGATCTTTCTACATCTTCTTCGTCGGGAGTTGAAGTCCAGTAATAGCCATTTTCGTCAACTCGCAAAGTCGAAGTACCTGTCTTCCATCCTCCTGCCGGCAAAAATATAGTATTCTCGTTGACACCGGTTATTAGATATCCATAAGTATTACCATTTTTCATCCATTTCCAACTACAATTATTTATCAGTTCTTCAAACTCTGTTTTTGTTGGCATTCTCCAGGGGCCACCCCATTTTGCATTAGCAACATCCACCAAGGGATTAGCCGATATATCCCCCATTTGTTTACCAAATGTTGTACAATTAGCATCGGTATAATCCGATTTAGTTTCTAGCTCTCCCCATGCATAATAATGCCCGGTGTTGGTAGCTGATGCAGCACCTACATTGCAAGTTGCCCACTTCACACTAAGACCTAAGTCGACATATTCATGACCATTAATTAAACCCACTTCTGTTTCATCTTCAGTTTTGTCAGTACAAGCAAACATAGCTAACGATGTTGCTATAATTGCCAAACAAGTTATTTTTATTGCAATTTTATTCATAGTTTTAATGTTTATATATTAGACCTCATCCTTACATGAGGTTATTACTTTATTTACTTTTAAATCTTAAAATTCTATGTAATATTTACTTTGATATACATAGTTTGTCTTATTTATTTATTCAGTTTTGTTAGTATTTAGTTTTGTTACTTGTCTTACTTTTCCTGGTATTCAACCTCCTTTCCGGTTTAGTATTATTCTCGTTTTTATTGTCAAGATTTCTGTATATAAAAGCTTTTAAATTACATCTCAACCACAATATGCTTGTTTTTTAGTTATCCTATTATTCAAATTTAATACCTAATTACATATTTAGTTTCCGGTGTTTCATTTATCCTTTTCAGAGTTTTTTCGTATATAACGACGGAGAAAAAACTTTTTTAGTTGTTAATCGAGAGTTAAAGATTTGATAAAAAATCATAACAAGATTCGAATAGAAAGTAAATGTTTTCCGAATAAAACAGTGTTTCATGTCGAATAAAAGGCGTCATAAATACGATATAAAATATAATTTTCCTCATTAACATATTAATAAAATTCCCATATTTTAACATCGATTGATTTAACACGAAAAATGGCGTATTTTTCCGAAGAAACATACCGAAATGCGTATAATCAAACTACGAAGGCTTTGGAAAATTAAGCAATTGATTACCAGAAAGTATTATTTTCTATACTTGCTCTAAAAAATGCTTAGACAATTAAAATATACCGCCAACACGATGGCGATATACCAACATCCGGACGAAACCCTATCATCAACGGGATGAAACCCGGGTATCTTCGCGATGAAAGTATATGGTTTTGGTGTAGAAATCGGAGTACTTAGCACTAAAAACTATGGTATTTACGACGTCTAAGTATGGTAACTTCATCTTGTATTTAACATTTAAAAATTTCCTTTAATATTTACATTCATTCAAAATACTACTGTTTTACCTCTGCCAAGAAAATATATCAACGATTATAAAAGGCAGATATTATCGCTACAAAAAGCCTGTCAAGACACATCGCAAGACTGCCTATTGAAAGACAATACTAACAATACAGACAAAAAAAATAGGGCAGAAACTTGTAAGCCTCTACCCTATTTCCTATATGTATATTGATTTTTTTGTGTTGCTTGATTGCCTATATTTGTATCAAGAATTATTTTCTTCCTACAACTATTTTATAGTATTTGTCTTCTACTTTAAATACATATACACCTGCATTCCAATCCATGGTATTCAATCTATATGTATTGGTAGGAATAGTTTCGTCCATTATCATTTGTCCGTACACATTGTATACTTTCATATTTTTACCTTCCAAGTTTTCTATATTCAAATAGTCTACTGTTGGGTTTGGATACAATCTGACATTGCTGTATTCTATATTATCTTCGATAGACACTCTGTTTTCGTTTATAACACATACGCCGGTCAAATCGAAACCACCCGAAGCCAAGTTGGTTGGATATGGATCGTTTATAATATTTCCAAAAGCATCGTAGCTTGCATATTCAGGATCTACACTGCCTACTACGTCGATAATTTTCACATAAGTAATGTTGTTAATATCGATATTTGCACTGTCGTGTAGCTCATCTAAATCAAATGGAGTTCCCCAACCCACGCGATATTTTCCGGCCAAATTGTTTATATTGGTAGCATCGATAGTTCCATTGCTACCTACTTGTACATTCGAAGGAGTCAATGATGTAGCAGGAAATCTTACAAAGTTTTCTCCATCAGAACTTACTTCAACAAATGCCAACTCAAGGAAATAATCGTCGAACGAGTTTTCGAAAACAGCAAAATCAAAACCTTCGCCATTTTTAATTGGGTGTTCAAAGGTAAGTATTGCATATCCACCATCGCCCAAACTTACTGCAGAGGTAGTAGTTTCGGAAGCTGCACCAATTGCATTTTGTTCTGTTCCATGAGTAACAGTATTTCCTTGTAATGCTATATCCATATATCCGCGAGATACGCTACATGCAGTTGCCCAATTTTTAATTCTAGCATCTTGATAATGAACAGCGGTACAACCTTCTGTTCCCACTATGCCACAAAAACGGTTTAGATCAGGGTTGCTTACTGCCACTGTTGGAAGCTCGTTCCAATAAGCTTGGTTTGTTTCCATATTATATCCACCGCAGAAATAGTCGCCACAAGTAACAACATCATTGTTGTTTACAACATAAGTGTTGTAATAGTCGTATGGGAAAACACCATTAACACTGTACATAGCATAACCTTCCATTGTGAAAGAAAGAGTATAATCGCTGCCGTTATAAGCAATATTATTTATACCTCCATCAATAAATTCCACTTCCAAACGATCGTCTGCATTGTCTACAGCAACAAGCATATCAGCCACAGTGATAGTGTTATCGCCATTCCAACGATATCCCCATGCCAATCCGATATATTCGTTAGCCTGAGCATTTGCCACGAAATTGACAGTTAGCAAAGCTTCGTTTGTTCCTTCTCCAACCCAATATTCTATTTCTTCCGGAGTTATAACAGGTATGTATGGATTTTCGGGGTCTTGAGGGCGTTCTGCAGGTATAGTAACAGGAGTTATTTCTTTCAACCAAACATACGAATAGCTGGTATAACTTCCAAAAGTAGGATCGTTTATCACCACCGAATCAAATATTGTAGCACTAGCAAGATCGCCCCATTTTACGAAATCTGTGTTTTTTACATATTGTTGGTCGTATCCAAGTGCGGCACCTATACCATTAATATTATACATCCAGTAGCTACCTTGGGTAGTAGATAACAATGTAGTACTATCTGTATATACTATATCGGCTATACCATACGAGTTTGGAATATAAGCAAGACGGTAGTCGTAGTTTACAATAGTATCTATTACACTTTTCACAGTAATACTATCTTGAGAGAAACGAACGCCCCAAGCCAAAGCAGTGTCAGGATTGTTCCAGTTGATTGCAAAAACAAGTTCGTTGTTACCATTACCAACCCAATACACTATATTTTCCGTTGCAATAGTAGCATCTGTCAACAATACAGTATCGTCGTCATCATCACTTCCACCACCGGTAGAGCCATTAGGATCAGATACCGGAGTTGTTGTAGTTGCTGTAAACATACAACCATCAGAGAATTCTACAACATCACCATTTACCAAGGTTTGGCCGCTTACTCCTCCTGCCCAGTCTCCATTTACATTGTAACACCAATACAATTCGGTGGGCAAATTGCAAGTACCATCGTAGTAAGAAATATCGCTGATAAATCCTGCTGACACACCTGATATTGAAAGGCGAGCATCGGCATTGTCTATATCCAAAAGCATGTCTGCTGCTGTTTTAGAACCATTCCATCTGTAACCCCAAGCCAAGCTTTGAGCCGGAGATGATTCGTCCCAACTTATAATTAATATAGCCTCATTACTTCCACTTCCTATCCAACACTGAATATCTGATGTAGAGATAGTTGGTGTTTTAGTTGATACATCACCCGACTTTGGGTGGTTGAAATTTTGAGCAAAAGCTCCCGCTATCGACATCGCAAGCGACATCAATAAAACACTGATTTTCTTCATCTTTTTCTAATTAATTTAAATATTAATTATTTCATTCAAAATTTGCTTTGTCAGTTAAAAAAGAAGGGCTATTCCGAGGTAATCACACCCCTCTTTCACAAAAAATAAAATAAAATATATAGACATTCCTAATATTATAGGAAAACAATCTTCGATGGTCCTATTCCGCATTCATGCTTGTCCAACATAGCTACACCTTTTGCATCAAATACATACACTTCGCCATTGGTTTGATAGTTTTGAGCATCGGTGATGTATACGTTTTGTGTTTTAGGATCGATAGCAATACCATAAGGTGAAACAAGAACTTGATCTGCACTACTCCAAGGTGTGGTAACGAATGTAGAAAGATTCAATTTTGTATATACTTGTTGTCCCGAAGTCCAACTATAACTATAAACAATTGCATATTCATTGTTGTATACTGCAAAATTGCTAACCTCGATATCAAGTTTTTCTACTTGTTCTGTAGCAACATCAAGAATACTTAAACTCGAAGGAATATTTGCGTAGTTACCATTGCACGAAACCATAATTCGTCCTTCTCCTATAGGAACAACAGTTTTAGGATTCAAACCTATGGTTATAGTTTTCTCTACCTGGAAAGTAGAAAGATTTATAACTGTAAGTACCGAATCATAAATCATGCTACCTGTACCTGTCTGCGACCATGCATTAGCAACATATAAATATCCATCTATCGCACACAAGTCTTCACATTTTCCACCTTCTATCTGGCATTCAGCCACTATATTCAATGTGGCAGTATCTATCTTTACCACAGATTTATCGTAGCACGACACATAAGCATAGCCTTCATAAAAAGCTACTTCGCGTGGTTGCTTACCGGTAAGTAGCACTTGTTTTACCGACATGCCGGTATTTTTGTCTATCACCTCCAACGTGTTCGAAGTATTCATTATTACATACACTTTACCACCATAAACCTCAATATCATTTCCAACATCGCCTAACCCACGACCATTTTTATTGCTGAAATAATCGTTTGTAATAGTCTTTTCTTCGGGAGAATATCTGCTAAGTTCAGCATCATTTCCACCCCAAACACCTTCATTTAGGATATAAACACGTCCGACCGAGCTACTCGAATTGGGTGTTACATCGTCATTACCATCTCCATTTTCTCCACAAGAAAACATTGTCATAGCACTTAATGCCAGCACCGAAAATAGTTTAAATGAAATTCTTCTCATATTATTGTTTTAATTTTAAAATGAATAACTAATGTTTACTTTATAATTTCTTCCCATCATTGGGTAATTCTTTATCACTTCGTATTGCACATCAAAAATATTGATACATTGCAGCTTTAATTGTAACAATCGTCTATTTCCAAAATCCCATTTTTTGGCAAGCAACATACTCTGCTCTACATACCCTTCCATCAAGTTGTTTGGTGTATTCTGTGCCATTCTGTATCTATCGCCTACCAATGTTGCATTGTAACCTAAATCTACATAGGGGTTTTCTAAATATAATGCCAATCCACCTGAATGTTTTGGAGTGTATGGTATTTGTTGGTTGTAGGTTTTGGAGCTTGCAGCTGTCTTATCCAATGCACTTTGATAGGAGTAATTGACAGCTGCCGACAAGGTATAATTTTGAGCGAAGGATGATAATGAGACCTCTACCTTGGCATCAAGCCCCCAAATATCTACACGACCTATATTCATCATACTCCACAAAAATAGATTTTGCGAAGGTATAGCTATAATCTTATCTGTAACTCTATTATAATACCAGTCAACGGTAGTAGTAACAAAGCTATAATCATTTATATTACCTATATACGACACACCTACATTGTTCTGCAAAGCCTTTTCCGGATTCAAATCCTTGGCAATTGTATAGTAGTACATCTCGTTGAAATTTGGTATTCTATAGTTCTCTTTGAAAAAGTAACGAATGCGAAAGTTTTGCTTATCAAAAGGCTTTATCGACAATCCCAAATATGGTGAAAAACGTTGATAATCTTTTACAAAAGTATCGCATACAAACTCGTTGATTGTAGTGGAAAGAATATTCATGGCAATGCTGAAAACTTTATTACTATAAGCTCCGGCCAACACATTCAACCACGACAAACGATACACATCGTTATTGTTTTCCAAATTAGAAATCAATGTATTCACAGCACCATCGGTGTTAAACGAAAGCTTAACACCACTTGGTATACTATACATTACACTACCCGATAAGTACCCCTCTGTTTGGGTATAATCATTTACAAGATGACCATCTGTATTCAAAGCAGCAGTATCTTCATATATACTATTAGAGTAATTGTATTTACCGTTTAGCTGAAAACGAATTTGTTCCGAGAGAATATTAAGGTAATTAAGCTGTACGAATGCTGTTTTGTCGTACAATCGTTCAGATGTTTTTTGGGTATAATAAGTTGTAGGTCCGGGTAGGTTTCGGTACGATTGATTGTAGTGTACTTTAGCTGTAAGCTTTTGCGACTTGGTTATATTGTAAAACAAGTTTGCATCCACTACTCCCATTCTTACCTCAGAGTTTTTTCTATATTCTACCGAACTGCTATCAGTTCTGTCTTGTGTGTAATATAATGTGAATGGATAATCGCCATCCGATGTGAGTGCCGAAGCCCAAAGAGTAAGTGATAACTTTTTATTTATCTGTCTCGACAACGACAACGAAGGGTTCAAAAGTCCAAACGAACCAAAATCGAACGACAGATTTGCATTAGTCTTTTTGTTCCAGAAGCGCGGTTCTTTTGTCTGTATATCTATAACATTGCCTGCTGCAAATGCTCGTGCTGTTTGGAATATATTATCGGTGTTTGCATTGGCAAAACTTATATAATCGACATTACCCAACAAGAATTTACCCAAATCTATCTGCCCATTCTGACAATCACTAACTGCAACGCCATCTATGGTAAGCGTAGAAAACTGACTACCCAAACCTCGCGCCGACACCGTTTTTATACCACCCACTCCGCCATAATCTTTCACAACTACACTATTTAGTTGCTTGACAGCATCCGACAATTGGGTAGCATTTATGCGTTCCAACTTTTCGTTGGAAATAACCTGTACGGGAGTTTGCGATCTAACCTCAGATGGAGATACTTTAGCTCGCACTCTTACTTCCTTCAATTGCTTCTGCTTTATAGTATCTGTTTGTCCTATACAGCAACAGGTCGGTAGCATTACAACAATAGCTATTATGGCTATTTGTTTTACCCTTTTCATCTTGTTTTACTATTTTGACGTTCATAACCTTAGTTCAAAATAGCTTTCCAAAAATAGTGAAAAATCACAAAACGTTTGCATAGTTAAGTCTTTTTCAAGCTCTTTCCGCGAAAGCTTTTCTTTGTTTCAGATTTGGCAGGTCTTCTGACTTACTCCCCCTCGGTTGCAGCCTTCCCATATTTCTTAACCAAAATACAGTGGCATTGGAGCGTACGTTGCAACCTCAGTTTATATAAGAGCTTACAGCAGCGGGACTGTTTAGGATTTTCACCTAATTCCCTTTTGACATCTAAAACGGACGTTTTTCGATGACCAAATCGTGTGCAAAGTTACATAGTTTTTCCAAACTACACAAAAAATATTTTGCAAAACATGACAAATAAAAAATAGTATTCTGTAAATCAAAAAGATGATAAAGATAAAAAAATATGATACAATATGTATTTAAACCTCAAAAAAGATATCGATTAGAATTTTGTAGCACATTTTCAGGCTATACTGCACCCTACAAATAATATTCAATATTATATGCCAATTTGGTTGTTACTTTCTGTTTTTCTTATCCATCGAAGGTAGTTTTTCGGGATCAATATGAGGATTTTTCTTCAAAAAATCTTCACGATATTTGTCTAGATTTCTACCGGCCAATTTGGGAAATAAATAGCCAATACAAATCTTATATCCTATATATAAAGCAATTAAAGCTACCAATGCATACAACATAATATTCTTCCTTATAGTGTTTGAGCAAAGATAACGAGTGGCAAGATAAAAAATTGTTTGTTCGTATTGTTTTTTTTTAGTATCTTTGCATTACGAAATAAGTAGTAATTTAATTCATTTAGATTGAATAAAAATAGACAATCCAATTAAATCAGATTAATAAAATGAAGAATAAGTACAGTGATTTAATAGACCAAACATTTGAATTTCCACAAGACGAATTCAAAACAGAGGACAATGAATTATATTTCCACAATATTCCATTGATGGAAATAATAAAACAGTATGGAACACCTTTAAAGATAACTTATTTACCAAAAATAAGTTCGCAAATACAACGTGCAAAACGCTTGTTCAATGTTTCTCGTGCAAAAGTTGACTACAAAGGAAGCTACAACTATTGCTATTGTACAAAAAGCTCTCATTTCTCGTTTATCCTGGAAGAGGTATTAAAAAACGAGGTCAATCTAGAAACTTCATCAGCTTTCGACATCAACCTTATTCAAGAATTGTATGCTCAGGGTTTGATTGATAAAGATATATATATAATATGTAATGGCTACAAACGCCAGCAGTATATAGAAAATATTGCAGGAATGATAGACGATGGCTTCCACAACATGGTTCCTGTAATAGACAATAAAGAAGAATTCGACCTTCTTGACGAAGCACTGCCAACAGTAAAAGAACCTGTAAAAATAGGTATCAGAATAGCTTCGGAAGAAGAACCTAAATTCGACTTCTATACTTCTCGTTTAGGAATACGCTACAACGACATAGTATCGTTCTACGAAGATAAAATCAAAGAAAATAAAAAATTCTCGTTCAAGATGTTGCACTTTTTCATCAACACAGGTATAAAAGATAGCGCATACTATTGGAACGAGTTGGCTAAGTGTGTGAACGTTTATTGCGATTTGAAGAAAATCTGTCCCGACCTTGATTCGTTGAATATCGGCGGTGGTTTCCCAATCAAAAATTCACTTGCCAGCACATACGATTACGAATATATGGCCGAAGAAATATTGGCTCAGATAAAGAATATATGTGTAAACAGAGGTGTAGAAGAACCCAATATCTTTACCGAATTTGGTTCGTATACCGTGGGCGAAAGCGGAGCAACACTTTACAGCATTATTGGCCAAAAACAACAAAACGACCGCGAGTTGTGGTATATGATAGACTCTTCGTTCATCACTACATTGCCCGACAGCTGGGGTATAAACCAACGTTGGATCATGTTCCCGATAAACAATTGGAACAAGGAATATCAACGTGTATTCTTGGGTGGTTTGACTTGCGACAGCCAAGACTACTACAACAACGAAGCTCATGCCAATGCAATATTCTTACCTAAGCTCGACAAAGAAGAACCTCTTTATATAGGTTTCTTCCACACAGGTGCTTACCAAGAAAGTATTGGCGGATACGGCGGAATACAACACTGCTTGGTACCTGCTCCTAAACACATTATAATTGATGTAAACGAAGACGGAGAATATACCACTAAGTTGTTTGCTAAAGAACAAACATACAAATCTATGTTGAAGATATTAGGATATTAATCAATAAAAACAGAAAACAAAATGAGAAAAAAAATAGTTTTAGGATTAGCAATAATTACAAGCATTGCTATATTTGGAATGAACTCGTGCGACAAAAAGAAAAACGTAAAACTAACTTCTAAAAACGATACCATCAATTGGGTATTGGGCGAGAATATGGCACGAGGCTTTAAAGAAACAGGTATAGATATAGACAAAGATATTATAATAGCTGCAATAGAAAATCATCTTGATGGCAAGGAAAGCAAAATAGACGACACTACATTTGCTCAGCTACTACAAGAAATAACTATTATGATATACTCGAACCAAGAAAAGAAACTTGTCGAAGCTACAGAAAAAGCCAAAGAACAAGAAAGTGTATTCTTTGAACAATTAAAAGCTTCGGATCCTGATGTAAAATCGACAGAATCGGGATTGCACTACAAAGTGATACAACAAGGCGAAGGACAAAATGCATATATGGGTGGCAGAGTACGTTTCCACTATCGTGCCAGCTTTGCAGATGGTAGAGTATTCGACCAAACATACGATGTTCGCGAACCTATATTGACTGTTCTGAACAACATATTCCCCGGATTGCAAGAAGGATTGATGATGATGAATGCTAAATCGAAGTATATTTTCTACATTCCAAGTCATTTGGCATTCGGACACCAAGGCACTACCGACGTGCCTCCATACAGCACTGTGATATACGAAGTAGAGCTGCTACAAGTATTGCAATAGAAGATATATATATTATAATGTATAAACCATAAAAACATAAATATTATGAGTACATTTTTCAATAGAAACAACGACGTACCGGAACTTAATACCCGATACGATGCTTCGGCAGATGCTACATTCTCGGCTTTGCTACGCAATGTATACATGTGGATGTCGATGGCATTGGTTATTACTGCATTCACATCAATGTACGTAGCCAACTCGGAATATGCAATTAATTTGTTGTTCAGCAATTCAAAAACCATACTTATACTTGTTTTGGTGCAGTTGGGTTTGGCTATGGGATTGACTTTTTGCTTAAACAAAATATCGTTTCTACTTGCCAGCACTCTGTTTGCTTTGTACTCTGTTGTTACAGGCATAACATTGTCGTCTATATTTTTTGTATACACCGGCGAATCTATAGTATCTACATTCTTCATCA
The DNA here is from genome assembly GCA_017561155.1 of Bacteroidales bacterium. Lineage (GTDB taxonomy): Bacteria > Bacteroidota > Bacteroidia > Bacteroidales > P3 > HGM05376. The sequence continues at coordinate 56,514 of JAFZDP010000029.1, forward strand.
CTGCCGGAACTTTTGCGGCGATGAGTCTGTACGGCTTTTTTACAAAAAAAGACCTAAGCAAATTGGGCCAAATACTTATAATGGGACTTATAGGTATTATATTGGCATCGGTGGTAAATATCTTTATGCATAGCAGCCGAATCACTTGGATAACAACCTATGTCGGCGTGGTAATATTTGTAGGACTTACCGCCTACGATACTCAACGCATAAAAAACCTTTTGGCTGAATACAGCTCGCAAGGTATCAACGACAGCAATCTAAAACTAGCGTTGATGGGTAGCTTTATGCTTTACCTTGATTTTATCAACCTATTCATAAAACTGCTACGCATATTAGGCAAAAAAGAATAAACACATATACATAGTATATCTACCACAAAAGACCACTTGTCGTAACAAAAACGATTGGTGGTCTTTTTTTTTAGCTTCGCAGACTACAAGACTACGAGAGGCTTCGCTATCGCTTCGCAGACTAAGGACGAAAAAGGCAAGGACAAAAGACTAACGACGAAAGGCAAAAGTCTAAAAGGTACAGAAAGTATAGAAGGTATAGAAAGGCTGTGAGCTACGAGCTGTGAGCTTTGAGCCGGCTTCGCTATCGCTTAGCTGACTAACGACGAAGGACAAAAGACAAAGGGCAGGCAATAACCCACCTTAAACATTAAACCTTAAACCAATTTCCATAATTCCGTGACTCCGTAATTCCATTATTCCGGCTGCCGCCCTCCGTTGTCTGTTGTCTGTTGTCCTCAAAATGTAATGTTGTTGTAATGTTGTAATATTTTGGGCTTCGCTGTCGCTTCGCAGACTACGAGTCTACAAGACCACAAGACTACAAGCCGGCTACCGCCCCACTCGTTGTCTCGTTGACTAGTTGTCTTGTAGTCTTAGCGTAGCAACGCGAAACCTATCCGACTACCATCGCTCCTTTTGTAATGTTGTTGTAATGTTGTAAAGTTTTGAGCTACGAGCTGTGAGCCGGCTTCGCCCTATCCGTGATTCCCTTATTCCGTGACTCCGTAATTCCAACCTCGCTCGCTCCTTTTGTAATGTAGTAATGTAATATTTCTCATATATCACACATTATTCATCAAAATAGCATTAAATAGAACAAGCTAATAAATATTCAAATTCAAAATTTCTATCTACTTTGTCATGAGATACCAAAACATACTTCCAAGGCTTGCCTCCATTTTCTCTTGTATATTCAGAAGCTTGCTTGCAATATTCTTCGGCTGCTATTCTTTTCAATTGTACATCTTCATCCGACACGTCTTTTGCTGCTTTTGTTTCAACCATATATATAGTATCAGCTGTTTCTACTATAAAGTCGGGTTCATAGCGTCTAGACCCATTCAACCAATAAATATTGAATTGTTCTCCTGCTGGACGTAACCATTTTAATACTTTTGAATCGTTTTCTAGTATAAAAGAAAAATCAAGCTCTGTTTTACTATCAAATTTATATTCGGTATAATATGATTTTAAGTAACCTGTAAATACATACTTACGAAGATCCGCAGTAGAAACATTATCTCGGTAATCTATACGACCATAACCGTCTATTACCTTTACATTTTGTTCAATCATACTCACAAAGGGCAATACTACATGTTTAGCATAACCTGTTGATTTAACAGTGAAATGTCGTTTCATTTGCTGATAGATGTTATCTGCAATATATTTCTTAAATTGATTGACTACTTTTGGTAAATGTTCTTTGTTTTTCAAGTTTGCAGACACTGCTTCAATAGCTTGTTCCGATAGATGATATATCAATTCTGAATTCTCATCATAATCAATTTCTTCATTTTTGACTAAAATATCTACTATCTGTTTTAGAGGAGTATCTACTTTTCTACCGGTTTCTATTTCTATATTTTCTACTTCTTTTTCTCCGGCACCAATGCTCATTCTAATAAGCATTTCTTCTAGTTCAGGCAAAGAGAAACCAAGTGTTGTATCTAAATTAAACCATTCGTATTTTGCTTCAAAAATTTCTTTTTGTACCGTAACTCTAGGAATAGATATAGTGTTTTCAATAAACTCTTCTACTATTTTTTCCAATACAGAATCGATATCTTTTAGTTGTTCTTCGGCTATTTCTGTGGCAAATAATGGATCTGTGCGTTTGGCAGTTTCTTGTATTATGTTTATTGCATGATTTTTTATAAATTCTTTGGCTTCCGGTTTAATAAGTTCTTCTTTTCTTCTTATTTGTGTATTAGTCTTACTAATTGCACAACATACTGCACGTATGGCATCAATAGCAGTGAAATTAATACTGTGTCCTTTTACTTTTATTTGTTTTAATTCTTCGGGTAGTTGTACATCAATAATAGTTTGTACAGGTTCAACTTTGCCTGTTTCCGGAATTAAATCATCGTCATCTAATTCTACATACGAATATTTGTTTAATACAGAATTTGGGTCTTGGGCTTTTGCTATTACTGCTTCAAAATTTTCGTGAGCTATTACTGTCAGTTTATCCACATCAGAATCCCCTGTCCGTTTACCTCCGTATGGTAAACGTAATCCACGACCAATAGATTGTTCTACTAAAATAGGAGCATCGGCAGTACGTAGAGGTACTATTGTGTATAAATTTGTTACATCCCATCCCTCTTTTAGCATATTTACATGTATAACTATTTCTATTGTATTGCTGGGACTTTCCAACGATACAAATTGTCTACATATATCATCATCTTCTTTTGTCGAACTGTCTATTTGAAGGATTTTTCCTTTGTAGCGACCATCAAACAGTTCTTCTTCTATTCGTTTAAACGTCTTTTCAGCATGAGATATATCTTTACACACAACCAATATAAATGGTTTTACGATTGGCAATTTATTGTTGCGTGCATAAAGTTCCAAATGCAGTTTTGTACGTTCGTGTATATTGATAGCATCTTCTAGTTTTATCAAGTCTAAATCATCGTCCGAAAGAGATCCTTTTTGAAAATTTTTCCGTTTGGCTATAGTTGGAATCTTTACATATTTTCCTTCATCCAATGCTTGGGCTAAATTATATTCATAAACTATGTTTTTGAATGCTTTTCCTTTTTCATCTATTGGAGTTGCTGTCATTTCCAAACCAAGAACAGGACGTAGTTGATTGATAGCTTTCTTTGATGCATCAGCATGATAGCGATGTGCTTCATCCATCAAAATAACCAAATCGTCAAGCGATGAAAGATAGTCGAAATAAGATTCTCCAATATATTCCGACAAACGTCGCATTTTGGGTGCTTTCCCTTTGTTTTCGGAATTGAATTTAGCTATATTGAATATATTTATTTCTACACGATTAAATAAATTGTTACTATTTTGATAGGAATTATAATTATCAGCTGTAACTACAAGTGGCGGATTGGTTACAAATTCTGCCAATCCTTTGAATACATATTTTTCGTAAGACGGTTCTCCAAAATCTCGTTTCAACTTTTCGTATATGGTAAGATTCGGAGCTAATATAAAGAAGTGGCGTATTCCTTTTTTCAGATATAGATAGGCTATACATGCACCCATCAATCGGGTTTTGCCTACACCTGTGGCTATAGAGAACGCAAACGATGGAAACTCACGTTCAAAACTCTTACAATGCTTGCACACCTCTTGTGCGAAGGTCTGTTGTTCGGCAAGGTATGTTTTATATTCCTCGTCTGTGTTTGGTTTCTTTAGAGCCAACTTATCTGTGAGCATAGCTACTACATCAAGAGCTTCGCCCAAGGGTTTACGAAGCGACAAGCGTTGCTTTATGTTATTTGCAATCGGATTCATTTTTTATTCCATATTATATCGTTGGCAAACACTTTTACAAGTTGAGTGTCGCTCTTAATTATCCAATACTTAAATCCAAGAAATTCTTTATCGATTTGTAGTTTTTCTTTAACCAGGTTACAATTATAGTCTGTAGGATTATCCAAGTATTGATTAATCAAGCTATAAAAATTATTCATCTTTCCAACCATATACTTAAAAAAGTTTTCTTCCCTTTTTGTCCTCAAGCGACCCGTTCCATTGTGAATATTCAACAAAAATTTACATGTATTTCTATGTTCTTCTGTCTCCTTAATAGAAATAGGTTCAAAACATGCTTTCCTTTCTCCAAAATCAATTGTTTGTATTATCTCATCTTCTATATTCACTTTAGTTGGATTTAGTATATCATCAAACCTTTTGCCTTTCTTTGGATTGCAATAGGTACACGACCAAAACAGATTGTTCCAATTTTGTCGCAAATCCGAATTATTATCTTGACTTTTGAAATGCTCTACTTCAAAATCTGTAATCAAACGTCTTTCACACAGATAGCATTTTTTGTGTTGGTCACACTCCAATTGTTGATGCACATCTTCGCCATCGTATGCCTTTGTTGTAGTAAGCGATTGTGGCACATTGGGACTTTTTGCTACTCTAATCATACCAAACTACCTTTTCAATTCATTGATTTTATCAGAATACTGGACCTTCATCTGCAAAAAACATCCCTTTATCATTGGCAACACAGCCTCAGGAATATTATCAAAGTCGGCTATTAGTCGCAAAAGTTCATCTTTTTCACCATCCAATAACGTTTCCTTTTCCAAAAGTCCTTTCAGTGTATCCAGTCTTTTTTCGATATAGCTCGAATCGGTACTCACCCCAAAGTAGCCTTCGGCAAGTGCCTCGTAGGAATACTCCGTAAGGTCTTGTATCTCTTCACGATGTTCCAAATCGTAAGCAACAGCATTCGGTATAGAGTTAAGCACAAACGGTGAATGAGTAGTAACAATAAATTGGATATTAGGAAACACCCTTGTAAGCAAAGGCATCACAATAGACTGCAACTCCAAGTGTAAATGTGTTTCTATTTCATCTATAAGCACTATGCCGGGCTTTTGATATGCACGAACCAACGAATTATCATCTTGCATTTTTAATATTAAGTCTGCTATAATATCTATTGCAGCCATAAAACCATCCGACATTTCAGTAAACTTAAATTCCTTACCTCCTGTTTTTATTGTAAAGGAATAGTTTTTGTAGTTAAATACTAGTTTTAGTTCTGGGTCTTGATAAATATCTTTAAGCAATTGTTCAAACTCGTCAAACCACTGTTTTATCCCATCGGCATCAGCATATTGTTGTTCATTCCTAGCCAATGCTTCCTGCACTTTTAAATCCGAAAGAAAATATAAAAACTGATTAGTTAATGACAGTTCTGCTTTACCTTCTATTTTCAAATTAGGCTTAGTAGGATTTTTAGGCTCACTCATCTTTGTCAATCTTCCTGCTCCATAAAATGATATTATGAATTCATTTTTTTGATATTTTGTTATCAAATTTACAGGATTTTCAATATCAATATCAACTTTACTATATAACTCATCTATTAGTTTCTGATAGAATTCAATATTTTGACGAGCTTGTAAAATATTTTGCGGATTATTAATTTCGCGTTCCTTCCAGTATTCTAATTGAGTATAATATTTTGTATAGTTCAATGTCGTGTCTTTCTTCACAATGTCCAAAAAATTTACTATAGCTTTTAAAAGAATAGTTTTGCCGGAACCATTTTTTCCTGTTATAATAAGATGCGGACTTTCTGCCGGTATTGATATACTGAAATTGTGCAAATGCAACAAATTATTTATCTTGATATTTTTTACGAAGTAGTTCATTTTCTTATATTTTATTTTTGTTTGGTTGTTGTATTTTGAATTGACTTTCTTATTTTTTCTTTTATTGATTTTACATAACTATCATCATCTTTAAAACGTTCACACAATGCAGAACCGAAATATTGATTTATAATACCCTTTACTTCTAACATACTCCATAGTTCTTTAAGTTCGTTACCATTTTTATATTCCAAAGCAATTATTTCATATGGTTTTGGATAATATTTAAATTGTGAATTTACTAATGCTTCTAAATATATTAACAAGATCACTAAATTATCATTTTCATTATTTATATTTTTATTCAAACACATAATTAATGAATTAGTCGATTTATCAATATCTCTATTAGATGCTGATTTTATTATGGGTGGCAACATTTCAATCAAATCATCTCGTACCAATTTATTGCCAATAGATTGTTCACAGAATTGCTGAAAAAAGAGAATTAAATAATCCCATCGAGAAATCTTTTGTATCTTAGTTATTTTGTAATTTCTGCTATTTATTCTATCTTTTAATTTTCGATACGCGAGTAATAAATATTTAAAATCATTTTCTTCCAAGTCTCTCGATAGCAATAAATTTATTAAATTATCAATATCTTCTGGCTCATCTACAAGTCTTTTCAGAAAAGTAACGGTTTCTTCTCTTCTAAGTCTTGCATACAAGGCTTCAATATCATTAGTAATAGTATTATTTAGTTCTCTTATATCCTCTCTAGTTTTAATCGTTTTTGCTTCTAAAGTTTCTACTTCTTTTTTCTTTTCTTCTACCTTATCCAATAGGCTTTGCATATTTTTTTCTTTACGATTGATATAATATCCTAATGCAAAACCTCCCAATGTCATAAGAATAGAAAAAATTGTAAATACCATATTAATCGAACTCATGCTATTTTCAATAGCACTCTGTTCTTGACTTATAATGTCCTTTTGAGTTTCGACTGTATATGAAATAACATCTATTTGTTTGCTTAATCCATCAATAGATAGGTCAATATCATTTGTTTTTGTTTTTAATTGACTAATAGCAATATTTAAAGTATCCACATTTGTACTTGATTTTTTAGCATAAGAAATTGTGCTTACTATCAAGAGTAATGATATTATTATTAATCTTCTCATCATTTTATGTGTTCGTTATTTTAAACAATTCTTAGTTTTCTGTATTTGAAGTATCGTTTTCTTCTTCAAAATCTTCATCGTATTCTTCTTCAATTGTTGGTAGTTCTACGATGTTTAAAGAATAGTCGTCTTTGTTGAACTCGCAACGTCCCAGCAGCATTTGTGGAATTTTCTTGACGGTAATATTCGGAAAAGCTGTGTGGCATTCTTTTTGAAATGCTGTACAACATATAAGCAACGATTCTCCTTCTCTCATTTGTTCGGCTATGGCAGACAACCCTTCTACTGTCATAAACTGGGTAGTGGTGTAGATATAATCTGTTTCCGAAGAATAGCCTTGTTTCCAATATTGCTCGGCCGATGGAGAGTATGTGAAACCTTCTTGTTTTGCCATTGCAGCTGCCAACATATCGGCATTATATTCCTTATTTATAACCAAATTGCCAAACTTATCTTCTTTCAAAAGGCTTGGTGCCAACTCATAGAAACGGAAACCTCCGCCGCCTTTCCAGTTCTGTGCTTTGCTGATACCACCTTGGTCTGTACCATCAGTTACTTTTTTCATACGGGGATAGCAATGAGTATAAGCATGATTGCCCAACTCTATACCAATATACCTACGACCCATTTTTTGAGCAACGGCAGCAGTTGTACCTGAGCCAAGAAAGCTGTCAAGAACAAGGTCTCCCTTATTGCTACCCAAAGTTAATACACGCTCAATTAGACGTTCCGGTTTGGGTGTGTCAAATACGCTTTCAAAACCAAACGATTTAATTTCTTTTTTTGCATCTTGGTTATGGCCAACCTCTTGATGTGTCCATAAAGTTTGTGCAGTAATACCATTTTTAACTTCAGATAGAAACTTTTTTACAGAAGGTATACTATTGCCATCTGGACCAAACCAAATTCGATTGTCTTTGCACATTTCTTCAAACCGTTCTTTTGTATAAAGCCAACATCTACCATCAGATGGATAAACTATCCGCCCAGATGGTGTAGTAATTGGATAAAGCTTTTCTTTGACAACAGGACCAACTGTACAATCACTTGATTTCCACACACCTCTTGGATCATTATCTGGATTTTTGTATCTATCGTTTGCATCAGCCGAACGAGGTAATTTATTTAACTCATATTTATCTCCTTTATTTTTTGCATATACCAGTATTGCATCATGACTGCGAGATAGTGTTTTTTTGAGATTAATAGGAGCGTATGCTCTTTGCCAAATAACCTCGTCTATAAAATTGCGTCGACCAAATATTTCATCACATAATACTTTAAGATAGTGGCTTTCATCTGCATCGATAGAAATCCAAATAGAACCATCTTCAGACAAAAGGTTACGAAGTAGCACCAATCGTTCACGCATCAACGAAAGCCAAATAGAGTGTTCAACACCATCATCATAATGCTCAAAAGCATTTCCGGTATTATATGGAGGATCTATATATATACATTTGACACAGCCGGAATAGTCTTGTTCAAGAGCTTTAAGTGCCAACAGATTATCTCCATGTATAAGCATATTGCCTTTCCATGGTCGGCCATTGGGTAATACTCCTTCTTCAACTTCGCCATACGAATACTCTGGATTTTCAATCAATATCCTTGGTTCTAATGGTTTCTGTTCGTCGTATTTACCTACCCAAGTAAGCTCCAATTTTTGCAATTTTCTATCCTGTGCCATATCATTTATATATTTTCAAATCAACTGTTTAACAATATTATCTCACTATATAAGACATATTTCGCTTTGCAAAGGTACACATTTTTTTCCATTTTCCCAAAAAAATATAATGTCGCTCCTTTTGTAATGTTTTGCTTCGCTATCGCTTCGCAGACTACGAGACTACGAGTCTACAAGACTACAAGACTACGAGTGGCTACCGACGGTGCTACGCTCACGCTTCGCAGACGAAGTAGCTTTGAGCTACGAGCAATGAGCTGTGAGCTATCTTCGCAGACTACGAGTCTACAAGACCACAAGACTACAAGCCGGCTACCGCCCCACTCGTTGTCTCGTTGACTAGTTGTCTTGGCGTAGCAAAGCGAAGCCACAACCGGCTTCCGCCCTGCTCATTACTCAATACTCAAAGCCTATTATCAAAAAGATATCCAACTAACAAACAGAGTCTTTTTTTTAACAATTTAAAGAATTTTTAAGACAGATGTTTTTAACATTTCGAAAACTTCTTATCAAGCATCAAATCCTTTGTTCAGCGAGGAGTGCCACAAGCAACGCCAAACAAGATAACAAATTACTAATCAAAGCATTAAACAGATATTCCACACCGCTTTTACACCACACCCGGGACCTACTAAAAAATAGGGCGGGGTAAAATTCATTTAGGGGCGGGGTAAAATCAAATATACCCCGGGGTAAAATCAATTTAGGGGCGGGTCATTTTTTAAGGCTCCAAAATAAGAGAATTTTGCTTCAATAAAGAGGATAATTATTTAACTTTTACGCTTACTGTATTTAACATTTACTTTCAACTTTAAAAGAATAAAGAAAGGTATTTCTAGACAATTTTCCATCTATTTATATACCCCCGGCAAACATATAAAAAATCAGATATAGGCAACTTCTAAAAATTACTTTACAAGTGATTTGTGAAATTTTACTGAGAAGATTTCTAGTTTCTTTTGATTGAGCCGGCTATGACATTGAAAAAGAAATAAAAAGATTTTCACCTCCCAAAAACAACGTTACAATTAGGTGAACAAAGAGTAATGATCAAGCATTAGCTCTTTCGAACGATAGCACATCAACGAAATCAACAACGCAAAAGTTAAAAGAAAATTCCTCTATCATTCCGAAGCGTGGATTTTTTAGAAGTTACCTTTATACAATAAAGAAACTTTCATACATAAAACATATAAAAGACATAAAATAAATATATAATATTCAAATACTTACAAAATATTAACATCTTTTAATATTATTATTTGCAATTTTCCCTTGCAATATCTCATTATTTTGCGTAACTTTGCAGCCGAAAACAACAAAATGAAAAAACAGATAATTAACTAATAAAATGAAGGAAACAGTGTAAAGAAAGAATAGAAAGAGAACAGAAGAGAAGGACAAATGAAGTAAAATAAAGATTATGGTATTAGAAAAAACATTTTATTACTTGATATGAATATATATTCGAAAACACAAAAAAAACAATCTAAAAAAGAACCTATAACAATAGTAGGTGTAATCAGAAATTCGGCAATAAAATCTGTTCAGAAATCCAACATTCCCTACAACGAGGGGCGTCTGGTAGTAGATTTATCGTGCGACCCTAACTTTAGCGGTTTTGGAGAAATAGCCATAACGGTGGATAGAGACTATCTAAAATATACAGGCATGGTTGGAGAGAAAATTGAAGCCAAGGTGTACAACAGAACATATTCTCTCAAAAATAAGGATACCGGTAGGATCAATGATTTCTGCAACGAAATGCGTGCCATAAATATTCAGCATTTGCCTAAGTAATATAAGCAGATGCCAAGAAAGAAAATTAGCGACAGGCTCGCCGCTATATCAAATAGAGACCGCACTAAAATTCCCTAATAAATTTACTAATAATGGGGAAAATCAAATTAAAAGCCCAAGAACAAAACATGTTTAACTTGGGCGGAAAACAAATGACCTCCAAAGGTTATATACTAAGACCGGTACGCTACAACACCATGCGCAGCAAAGACGTGGTGGAGCAATGTGTCAAATCTTCGATGGTGCCAAAGGCATACGTCAATGCAACCATGACAGCACTGTCAGATTGTATAATCAACTATCTCTTCAACGGGCATAGTGTAGAGTTTCCCAACCTGGGCATCTTCTACCTTACATGCGAGAGTACCTCTACCACCGAGAGCGAAGAGGCCGGCTTGCAACAGCTTGCCGATTTCAGAATTCGTTTTCGTCCATGCAAGGAGCTGAAAACTGAACTGGAAAAAGTGGAATACGAATTGGACGGCGTGTATGAGGTGATAGGTGAACGCGTGCTGGAACGCGACGCCGATGGAAAGCCAATACGCACAGAAAAGATTTATAGCAAAGTGCGTGGTGGCGAAGACGATTTGCTAACCGACGACGACACAGACCCCGATGGTGGCAGCACCACCGAGCCGGATAGCGGTGGAAACAGTGGCGGTGGAAACAATCCAGACAGTGGAGGTTTTGAAGGATAGCATCAAATACAATGCTATCGGCAAAAGCCGACAAAACAAACAAAAGGTGGCAAAGCATTCTGCCACCTTTTATTATTTGACAATATTTCTATTTCTTTTGTTTCATTTTTCTCTATGAGCAGCCTTTATAATCGTCCACAGTTTTTACACCTCGCAGCATACTATCAAACATTGTGTTGCCTTCCGAGGCTTCGCGATGCTACGCCAGACAACAAGACCTTGGCTGCGCCAGACTACAAGACAACGAGGCAACGAGTCGGGCGGCAGCCGCCAAGAGCTAACAGCCAAGAGCCAACAGCTGACAGTAGTGCGACAGCCACTCGTAGTCTTGTGGTCTTGTAGACTCGTAGTCTGCGAAGCGATAGCGAAGCCGGCTCAAAGCTCATGGCTATAAAGTTCGCGATGCTTAGTAACAGCATTCATGTTCAGCTTATCGCGAAACTCGCAAACAAAACCTTCACTAAACCGTTGATATTGCGAAATAAGTTCCCAATTCACCTCATTTTGAAACTCGCAAATAAAATCCTCGCTAAGCACCTGGTATTGACTCAATAAACTCCAATCTAATTTATCTTTTTGCACACGGATAAAATCCTCGCTTAGCACTTGATACTTTGCGATACATTCCCAATCCACCAAGTAATAGTTTTTTATTATAAAAGCTTCGCTTAAATTCTGATATTGAGATACTCTTTTCCAATCCACCATATCTTTGAATTCCCCAATAAAATCCTCGGACAACTTTTGGAAACCGGAGACATATTTCCAATCGAGTTTGTGTTTAAATTCTCGGATAAAATCCTCTGATAATATTTGACAATGAGACACTCTTTTCCAATTAACTTTACCGGCATAGTCGCGAATAAAATTTTCGGATAATGTTTGGTAATGAGACACTCTTTCCCAATGTATTTTATCAGCATGCTGACGCATAAAATCCTCTGAAAGTTTCTGATATTGGCATATAGTTGTCCAATTCAATATATCTGCGAACTCACTTATAAAAGCTTCGGACAATATTTGATGTTTGGCCACCAACGACCAATTTACTTTTTCTTGAAACTCCAGTATCAAATCCTCTGTCATAGTCTGATGTTCTGCCATGGTCCACCATGTCAACTCTTCGCTAAACTCCCGCATAAAATCCACCGTCAACTTTTGGTTGATGGAAATACAAAACCAATCTACTTTATGAGCAAATTCACGGATAAAATCCACACTTAGTTGCTGATATCTGGAAATAGAGTACCAATCAACCATCTCTTGGAATTCACGAATAAGTTCTTCGCTAAGTTTCTGATAGTGCGACACAAGTCTCCAATCAACTTTATCGAAGAATTCACGTATAAAGTTCTCGCTAAGCTTCTGAGTAAACGACACGACTTGCCAATCTACATAGTCCTTAACCTTTCTGATAAAATCTTCGGTAAATTGTCTGGAATGCAATATCGGTTTCCATTTCACCCTATCTTGAAACTCTATCAAAAACTCCTCGGTCAGATTAGGTTGCGTCGACACATTATACCAATTCACATTATCTTTCACTCTCCTTACAAAATCTTCCGAAAACTCACCTTCGGCAAGATAATAATTTACATCTAATTTATCCTGAAACTCTACAATCAGATTGTCGGTAAATGTGAATCTATTCCTAATCACACTCCACTTCAAATAATCTTTAAATTCTCGTATCTGTTCCACTGTAAGAGGATAATACTTAGATATTATCCTCCAGTCTACCATTTCCTTAAACTCTCTCAAATCGTTTATCGTCAACGAATATTTTTGTGTAATAAAACTCCAATCGAGGTAATCTTTAAATTTATGTAAATGCTCCGTAGTAAGAGGTATATTCCTCATTATATAATCCCAATTTACATATTCCTCATACTCGGAAAGAAAGTCGATATCGAGAGGATAATTCTCAGTAATATAATTCCAATTAATAAAATCTCTAAACTCGCTTATAAACTCAGGTGTAAGAGTATGAGTTTTCGTAATACGATTCCAATTCATATAAATTTTAAACCTACGCATCACCTCTTCTGTGATATTATATTTGGCCGAGCTAATCAAATTCCAATCAATACTATCTTTCACTCTGTCAATAAAATCCCAAGGTGCAGGTAAAGGGTCTCTTTGCAAAATATAATTTACATTTAGTTTATCTTGAAAATCCGCTATAAAATCCATTGAGAGTTCTTGGCTCTTTACAATAATATCCCAATGCATATACTGTTGAAACTCACGCATAAACTCTTCTGTAAGAGAAATAGACCTGCATACATACTCCCAATCCACTTTATCTTTCACTTTTCCGATAAAATCCAACGATACATTTCGTGAACGTATTATGTAGTTGATATCAAATCTGTCCTGAAACTCCACCATAAAATCCTCGGTGAATGATCTATTTTTTTGCAAAAATTCCCAATCCATTTTATCGGCATACTCTCGCATAAAATCTTCGGATAAGTTCTTGTGGCGAGCCACACTATCCCAACGTACATAGTTCTTAAATTCCAAGATAATTTCCTCGGTGAGTTTCATATTCCTACTCACGTGCAACCAATCTGCCTTATCTTTAACCTTTCTGATAAAATCCCAAGACACGTGCCTGCTACGTACTATATATTTAATATCCATTCTATCTTGAAAATCTGCCATAAAGTCCTCTGAAAACGTTCTTCTCTTATATAGGTATTCTATATCAATTTTGTCATGATATTTACGCATAAGTTCTTCTGACAAATACTTGTATCTTCCCACAAATTTCCAATTCATTTTATCAGGAAAATCTCTTATCAAATCTTCAGAAAGTTCCTTATACTCAGAAAGGATCTTCCAATCAACCTTATCATGAAAATCGCGGATAAACGCCTCGGACATTTTTTGATACCTACATGCAACAGGCCAACTGAGCATATTGCTATAATCACGCATAAACTGTTCGGATAGCGTCTGAAATCTACATACATATGACCATTGCAATCTATCTCTATAATCACGCATCAACTCCTCGGATAAGGTATGAGATTTACACAAATCGGGCCAACTCATTTTATCGGCAAAATCTCTTATCAACGATTCCGATATTTTTTGATGTTTACATAATGCTTTCCAATCCATATAATTCCAAAATTCTCTAATAGTTTCTTCGGCGAGTTCTCTATTAACACAAATAACTCCCCAATTCAAGAATTTGGCATATTTGCGCATAAAATTTATAGAAATATTTTTCCTTTCGGATTCATAGTTCCAATCTATTCGCGGTCGATAAGCATAAGGCGAACCATCAAAAGTGTCATTATTTTCACTCTTTCCTCTTTCATTATTTACATCTTTCAAGCTATTTAATTCTTTATCTTTCATATTTTTAGGGTATTGGTTTTATATTTCATATTATCATAAACAACTCATTCCAATTATTTTTACTCCATTGTTTTTAGAACTTAACAAAATCCACAAACCACCATATTAAAATCTATTCTTCAATCATCTAAGAGTTTGCAAAAATACCAATTATTTCGTTATCAACCAAATTAATTTTGATATTTTTTATTTGTTTTAAAACTAGGGTGGAAATGCGGGTAACTACCCTATGGCTACGCCAGATTACAAGACAACGAGACAACTAGTAGGGCGGTAGCCGGAATTATGGAACTACGGATTGATGGAATTATGGATTAACAGAACTACGGAATTATGGATTAACGGAACTACGGAATTATGGATAGGGCGAAGTGGCTCAAAGCTCACAGCTCGTAGCCTTTCTATACTTTCTATACCCTCTATACCCTTTAGACTTTTGTCCTTTGCCTTTAGACCTTAGTCGCAAAGCCAACACAAAAGCCGCTCGTAGTCTTGTGGTCTTGTAGACTAGTAGTCTGCGTAGCGACAGCGAAGCTCTCTATACCCCTCTATACCCTCTTTACTTTCTATACCTTCTCTACCAAAAATATTACTACATTACTACATTACAAAAGAACAACGGACAACAGACAACGGACAACGGTCGGGGTATCGGTCGGCTCAAAGCTCATGGCTCGCAACTCACAGCCTTTCTATACTTTCTATACCCTTCTCTACCTTTTAGACTTTTGCCCTTTGCCTTTTGTCTTTTGCCCTTAGCCTGCGAAGCAATAGCGAAGCCCACTTTCTATACTCTCTATACTTTCTATACTCTCTATACCTTTTAGACTTTTGCCCTTTGCCTTTTGCCCTTAGTCTGCGAAGCGACAACGAAGCCCAAGGTGGTGCCAACCAAGGACAAAACAACGACGACACCGTTACAGATGTAGATTACGAAGAAGTAAAATAATTCTCTGAAGTAAAACTAATATAAAAGGGTGTTGAATAGTTTTCAGCACCCTTTTTTCATTATCCTATGCTTTTTTTCTGTTTTTCTTGAACATATTTCAATACGTTATAATAAAGCCTTATTGATGTATTGACTACTAAATAATCATATTGTCTGTATTCCAATTCGGGTTTTCGGCCGGATTGTTCCCATTGTTCAACCAATTGTTCCCAAGAAGCAAGACGAGCTAGTTTTTTAGTTACTTCATTTTCTTCATCTGCCATCTCATCGCTACTTTCATATCCCATCACTTCGTGCGATGAAACCCATCTTAAATGTTCGAGTTTTGCAATATTGGTAAGCAATCTTTCAAGTTTAGGGTTCTCAAACAATTCGCCGGAAGCATAGCATATCTTTCCGTTAACATCTGTTCCTTTTGTTTCAAACTTGAATCCTTTGTCCATGTAGTATTTAACTTTCTCTATATCATTTACTATACCCATTAATTTCATTTTGGTATAGATATGATAAGCTTTTGAGAAATCTTGAAATTCTTTTCTTCGCAAAGAGTTGTATGCACATATATGATTTTGGGCAACAGCTCGTTCTTTTATTGCTCTTTCTTCCCATGTGTTTTTAGACAAATCGCCGGATTTTATGGTCTCATAATCACTATAAAATTCTTCAGCACGTTGCTTTACATGGTATTTTGCCACAGTGCTGCCAATGAATATGCTTTCGTAGGTTCCAAATACGCGTATGTATTCATTATCATCAACTTTATAGTAATTTATTATCTTCTTGACAAATTTCAAATTGGAATCTTTATGCAAACGAACATATATTGCAAACTTATCCAATTTTCCGTTTCTCTTTCTATAGCAATAATTGAATAAATCTATGGCAGTTGAAATATTTAATCTGTCATCTCCCATTGCTATAATTACATAATTCAATGTGTCGGCTATTGTATCTATCTTTTTCCAATAATCAATAGTTCCTATTTCAATGTTTTCAAACGACAATAAATTACTATCATTTAATGCCGGTCGCAATGATAAATATGTTCCCTTTTTCCTCTCTATATCATTATCGATAACAGTGCAATGGAACTCGGAACGTTGACCATCTTCGCCTAAAAATGCTCCATATTCGTACAAATATGCCAGTGCTTCTTTTGCAGTGGATCCGAATCCTAGAAGCAATGAATTGAATGCAGATGTAACAATACCCTCATCATTATGATCTACAAAGTTTATAGGATGCTGGTTCTGATCTATCTTTAAACTTTGTACGGCTAATAACGAAGTATCTATAAGATCTACATACGCTATTTCGGTATTGGTCTTTCCTTCTCTTACAAAAGATACTGTTTCAGGATCTTTATGAGCCTGGCAGTAGAATGAAATATTCAGACGATGATTTTCTACAAACTTACTACGCAATAATCGTTCTAATTCTACTAAATTATCTCCGTCATTTTCGGATAATATAAAGATGGAAAACTTACTACCCTTGTTTTCCCTTAGCAGAGCTCTATATTTTTCTTTTGCAATATTCAACTCCTCGTCATTGCAATTTTCTTTGAATTTACACTCTAATTCCTCTTCTACTTTTTCAATTTCTGCACCTGCCAAATAATATTTGTCTTTGCCAAATACATTCTTTAGATGTTTTTCAAAATAATCACTTGAATTTTTTTCGTTGTTGCTATAAAATATCAGACCATTGACTTTCTCAGCCATCTCAATATCATCCACAGTAATACTTGACGCGGATAAGAAACTCATGAGGCCTTCTTTATGAGCTTTGTGTGCATCTTTTTTCAGTTTGAAAAAAAGTATCAGATAATCATCTTTTCTATCAGAACTGTTAACAATCTTTGCCAACGATGTAGATACTTCACTTATACCCCAGAATATAAAGACTTTTTTGGCTTTCTTTACTTTTTTCTTCAACTTGCGCTTTACCATACTTTTGTATAGGAATGTTTGCAATATGAATTCGATACTTAACGATACTGCCGTAAAATGTACTGCTGCAAATGCTATCATATACGCAACATTTTCGTGGCAAGCATGTCGTACCTCTATCAAATCGGAATGAGAAGCAAACATTTCAATGGATGATAAGGCTGCACGCAAAAAAAGTGCCAAAAGAGATTCCTTGGTTCCGCCATCATAAAAACCTATCGAATACAAAATAAATCCCAAAACAAAAACAAGACCTGCCAGTATTCCAAGCAATTTTCTTCTTATGAGAATTTTGTTTCGTCCACCATACCACAACGATAAAAGAAGGATTACTGATATTGGTGCTAAAATATTTAACCCAATTTCCATCATACCAATCTCTTCAAGGCTTAAAGCATGAAGACTTAATTCTAATTCTTCACCATGATGTCCTGCTGCTACTTCATGGCTATACCCATGTAGATTTTGAGCTGCCTTAACCAATGTATCAACTGTATGTGTAAGTGTATCTTTCATGTAATATTTTTATGCGTTAGATAAAATATTTCTTTGAATTAAGGTAGGTTCTAAAAATTCATTTTCTAACAAAACAGAGAACCCACCTTTACTATTTTGCCATAATTTTCAATCTGCAAAAGTACACTATTTATTCAAAAGATTCAAATAAATAGACTATTTTAACATTTAGATTTCATTATTACATCATTTACCACCTTGTTATATTTTTATTTTCCAAATTATTATATTGTTTATACATTAATTAATTCCAAGTCTTACAATCTGTTCAAATCGAAACACATTGTATGTAAAACGAATCATAAGAATTGCTTCTGCAGCTCGTTTTTGTGCCAATACTTCGTACATTAATTGTCCGTAGTCTTGGCGTAGCCAAAGCAAAGCCACATTAGGCTACCAACCTACTTGTAGTCTTGTAGTCTGCGAAACGATAGTGAAGCCGGCTTAAAGCTCAAAGCTCGTAGCTCACAGCCTTTCTATACTTTTTGAGGACTACAGACAATGGACTACAGACAACAGACAACGGAGGGGCGGAATTATGGAACTACGGATTTACGGAATCACGGAATTATGGAAATTGAGCTTCGCTGTCAAAAGACGAAAGTCGTAAGACAAAAAGGAGAGCGATAGCCGGAATTATGGAACTACGGAATCACGGATAGGGCGAAGTGGCTCAAAGCTTAAAGCTCACAGCTCGTAGCCTTTCTATACTTTCTATACCCTTTAGACTTTTGCCCTTTGCCTTTTGTCTTTTGCCCTTAGTCTGCGAAGCGACAGCGAAACCCACTTTCTATACTCTCTATACTTTCTATACTCTCTATACCCTTTAGACTTTTGTCTTTTGCCCTTA
>JAFZDP010000030.1 GCA_017561155.1 Bacteroidales bacterium
GCTGACTGCTGACTGCTGACTGCTAACTGCTAACTGCTAACTGCTAACTGCTAACTGCAAAAAAGTAAATCTTATGAAAATTCAACTTATAGTTGCTATCGTTCTGTGTTTGTTTGGGGTGGTTCTGATAGGAGTCAGTTTTGTGGTGCCGCCTTTGGGAGTTATAGACAACAGCGTGCTTGTGGCCTTTGGCGAGGTGCTTACCTTTTCGGGGTCGCTGATGGGAATAGATTACAAATATCGCAAACGATGTTGAGGGACTGCGGACAACGGACAACGGACAACGGACTACGGACTACGGACTACGGACTACGGACTACGGACAACAGACTACGGACAACGGACAACAGACTGCGGACTACGGGTTGCGGGTTACAGGTTACAACAGGTTACAGGTTACAGGTTACAGGTTACGGGTTACTGCTGACGGCTGACGGCTGACGGCTGACGGCTGACGGCTCACGACTCACAGCTCACAGCTCACAACTCAACTTGTTATTATTTGGTTCAGCTCTTTGCATATCAGCACTTTCACTTTTTTCATTTGTGCTATCTGGTGCAGCAGCAGAGTCAGCTCGTCGTCGGTCTGCTCGTCTTTCAGCTTTTCCGACAATGCGTTGATGCGTTCTTCCAGCTTCATCTGCTTGAACCTTAGCAGACTTTGTTTTAGGTCTTTTTCCAAGTTGTCGTCCATGGTAGGCACATAAATCTGGTAACGTTCCATCCAGTTGTCGCTCACATTGTAGGTGTTTGTCAGCAATGTAGCGGCAAGGTTTGCAAGCTCTATGTTGTCTTGCTGCAAAAAGTAGTCGGCGTCAACCATTCTGCCTTCAAGCAGATTGTTCTTATACGTTTCGTATATAGTCTGATATACAGGGTTTTTAAAGTCCAGTTCGTCGGCCATCAGGTCGCCCACAATAATAGCAGACACATAGTTTTCTTCTTCTATGTCGTTACCCTGCTCGTCTTTTGCGGGCTGCTTTATCGTCGACGTTCCGCTGTTCATCAACAGGCTTATCAGTTTTCTCTCGTAAACCTCCAAAGGGTCTGCGGCACCGTCTGTTATCAGGGCTTTCTTCAGGCGTTCCGCCTCGTCGGGAGTAGGACCTTGTTGGTCGGCAGGTATATCGGGGTTTGGCGTAGGATAGTCATTAGCAGGCAATTGTTCGGCAGGCGATGGCGTTGCTGCAGCAGCCACGGCGGCATTTTCGAACTGCTTTTTGCGGTTGCTTACTATACATTTTGCAAGCTCGGTGGCCAAAGTCTGCTCCGAAATGTCCAGCAGCGACGCACATTCTTTCACATATATGTTGCGTTCTATCAGCTCGGGCACCAAAGCAATGGTTTGCACAATGTCTTTTATGAGAGCCGCCTTCTTTATGGGGTCGCCTTTGGTTTCTTCAAGCAGTATCTTCGTCTTGAAAATGATGAAGTTGGTAGCCTGCTCGGTTACATAGGCCTGAATTTTTTCGGCACCATATTTTCTGGTATAGCTGTCGGGGTCTTCACCGTCGGGAAACAGCACCACCCTCACCCTCATGCCCTCTTCGAGCAGCATGTTCACGGCTCTGAAAGCGGCCTTTATACCTGCAGCGTCGCCATCGTATAGCACGGTTATGTTTTTCGTATATCGGCTTATCAGGCGAATCTGCTCCATGGTAAGACTCGTTCCCGAACTGGCCACGGTGTTTTCGATACCGGCCTGGTGCATGGTTATCACGTCGATATTTCCCTCTACCAGGTAGCACAAATCTTGTTTGCTGATGGCACCTTTGGCTTGGAATATACCGTATAGCGTTCGGCTCTTGTTGTAAATCTCGCTTTCCGGCGAGTTGACGTACTTGGCGGCCTGCTTCTCCGAACTGAGTATACGACCGCTGAAACCCAAACACTTGCCGCTGACGCTGAAAACGGGAAACATGACACGACCCCGAAAACGGTCGTACTTCTTTCCGTTCTCCTTGACGATGGTGAGTCCGGTTTTTTCCAGCACGTTCAGCGAGTAGCCGTTTTGTGTGGCATGGTTGGTAAAGTTGTCCCACTCGTCGATACAGTAGCCCAATCCGAAACGTTTGATAACGACATCGGTAAGTCCACGTTCGTAAAAATAACTAAGGCCTATAGCCTGCCCCATCTCGTTGTTGTAGAGCAGGTCGGCAAAATATTTCTGAGCAAAATCCGACACGTTGAGCAACGCCTCTCGCTCGGTTTGCTTCTCGAGTTGCTGAGGGGTCAGAGCCTCCTCCTCAATCTCTATATTGTATTTGTTTGCAATATAACGCAACGCCTCGGGATATGAAAAATGCTCGTGCTTCATCAGGAAGTGCACGCTGTTTCCGGCCTCGCCACAGCCAAAACATTTGAATATGCCTTTGGCCGGCGACACAGTGAACGACGGTGTTTTCTCGTTGTGAAACGGACAGCAGCCCAACAAGTTGGCACCTCTGCGTTTCAGAGTTACAAAGTCGCCCACTATCTCTTCGATTCGGACGGTGTCTAATATTTTTTCTATCGTTTCGGGTCGTATCATATTGCAAACAAGAATGACATTTTAAAAGTTTTGTATCATAATATACAGCAAGGTTGCATATCTTTGGCTATGCAAGAGCGGCTTTTATAGAATCCCATTGTTGGTTGGTCATCTTCACCCCTACCACTTCTATAATGTTGCCCGACAGTATTTTGCCATAGAATGCAGCCTTTTCTACCGACATTCCGTTGGCCAAAGCATACAAGAAACCGGCGGCATAAAAATCGCCGGCGCCGGTGGTATCCACCCGTTTGTGGTCGGTTATGCCTTCGGAGGTTATCTTTCCTTGGTGTTTAACCAACGAACCTCTCTTGCCCACTTTCACAATGGCGTATTCGCACATTTGGGCTATCTCGTCCAAGGCCTCGTCGGGTTGTTTGCCGGTAAAGGCCAATGCTTCTTCCTCGTTTGCGAAAAGAATGTCGACATAGTCGGCAACTATCGAACGCAAAAAGTCGAGGTTTTCTTCAACCACATTGTAGCTTGCCAAATCCAAGCTCACTTTAAGTCCGCAATACTTGGCCAAATGCACAGCCTTGCGTATAAGTTCGTGATTTTGTACTAAATAACCTTCAATATGGAATATATCGTAACCCTTAAACATGTCGGCAGTCAGATGGTCGGCACACATACCGATGGCAGCCCCCAAATGAGTGGCAAAAGTACGTTCGCCGTCGGCAGAAATAAATGTTGTGGCAGTGCCACTTGGAACCTCCGACGAGAACAACATGGTGTTTACACCGGTGTTTTCCAACTCTGTCTTGAAAATATCGGCAACATTGTCTTTGCCCACCATTCCCACAAAAGCGGCGCTACCGCCCAAACAAGCTATGCCACGCATAGTGTTGCTGGCCGAACCGCCTGCTATCATCTGCTTGTCCATAGCGGCAATGTATTCTTGAACGCTTTGGTTTTGAGCCGAATCTACCAGTTGCATACTGCCTTTGGGCAAACCAAGTTTGTCAAGATGTGCGTCGTCTGTCAGTTGTACCAAAATGTCTGTTAGGGCGTTGCCCATTCCTAATATCTTTTTCATCGTCTAAATGTTATTTCTGAATTATAATATGTTACCCAATTGTTCTTTTATCTTTTCAAGTTCGTCTTTCATGTCCACCACCAAACGCTGAATGTCGGCATGGTTGGCCTTCGAGCCCAAAGTGTTTATCTCGCGGCCTATCTCTTGCACCACAAAAGATAGTTTTTTGCCCACGGCATCGCTTTCGGCCATCACCTCGTTGAAGTAGTCGATGTGTTTTCTAAGACGTACTTTTTCTTCCGTAACGTCGAACTTTTCCAAATAATATATAAGCTCTTGCTCAAAACGGTTCTCGTCGACAGCAAGTTCCACGTCGGAAAAGTATTTGCGTATTCTCTCTTTCACGGTGTCTATACGTTCCTTTTCGTAAGGCTCTACCTTGTCCAGCGTTTCTTCTATCAGCTTCACCCTGTAGATGAAATCCTTCTTAAGGATCTCACCTTCGCGTTGTCTGAACTCTTCCACGTCGGCAATGGCTTTTTCCAAATTCTGAACCACAACAGCCCAAGCGTCGTCGGTAAGCTCCTTGACGTCTGAAGTTTGCCATACGTCAGAAAGCCTCAACACCGCCTCCATAAGGTGGTCGGAGTTCAAGCCGAATTCTTTGTACAGCTCCAAGCAGTCCAGGTAATGTTTTTTGGCTGTCTCGCGGTTCAATTCCGAAACACCCTGCGACTTGTCGATGTCTTCGGTTATGGAAAAATCAATTTTGCCACGCAACAACACGTTCAACATGGCTCTGATGTCCAAGTCCTTTTCACGAAATATAGGTGTCAGACGGGTATTTATGTCTAGTTGTTTGCTGTTTAGTGTTCTAATCTCTATCGAGTAAGTTTTGCCATCTATTTCGAATTGTTTTTTGGCAAATCCGGTCATTGATTTCATAGTATGCAGTATATTATTATTTCACAATCATGTCGTCGAACCCTTTTGTCGAATATGTTTTATAGTCGCCATTTTCGGTGTAGATGAAATAGGCCTCGTATTTGTCGGTATTCTCCAAGAATTCCAACGCCTTTTCGAGCCCCATCACCATAAAAGCTGTCGCCATAGCGTCGGCCTCCCAAGCTTCTAAAGCCACCACCGACACGCTGAGCAGTGTGTGCTTCACGGGGTAGCCCGTAAAAGGATCGATGGTATGAGAATACTTTACGCCGTCGGCTTCGTAGTATTTGCGGTAGTTGCCCGACGTCACCACCGCCTTGTCGGTCAAGGCAATCTTAACATCAACCTCTTGTGTGCTGTACTTGTTTTGGGCAGGTTTTTCGATACCTACCAGCCAACGTCCGCCATCGGGTTTAGAGCCATAGGCAAGCACTTCGCCACCTATATCGACCAGAAAATTTTGCACCCCCTTCGACTTTAAGAAGTCGCCAACCATATCCACCGAATAGCCTTGGGCAATGGCGTTGAAATCCAACTCGGTGCAAGGGTTTTCTTTTACCAGAAGGGTGTCGTTGAGGATGGCAAGTTTGTCGTAGCCCACATATTGTTTAAGACTGTCTATAACAGCAGCGTCGACATTGGCAGCCTCGGAGAAGCCGAAGCCCCAAGCATTTACAAGTTTGCCCACAGTGATGTCGAAATATCCGTCGGTAGCCTTCGAGATGCCTTGCGACTTGGCAAACAAATCGGCAAACAATGGGTTGACACACATGTTTTCGTTGGCATTGACGCGTCGTATAACCGACGTATCTACCCACAACGAGGCGGTATTGTCGAACTCTGTCAGCAACGAGTCTATACTCGACCTGAAATCTCGACCCCGACTGTCGTAATAGGTCACGGCATAGTATGTGCCCTGAGCCTTGCCCGAAAACTGTATCTTTTGGTTTTTGTTGGTGTTGCACGAACAAGCAGCAGCAACCAAACCTACAACAACCAACGCTTTACGAATACTTTTCATCACCGTGTTTCTACTATTTTGCGTCTATCTTCGCCCCTACTATCGATGCTTTTGCTATCAACTTGTCGTCGCCGTCTACAATATCGACATCGAAAAAACAGTTGGCTTTGCCGTTTTTCACACACCGAGCCACGGCATACAAAACATCGCTTTTCGAGGCACTCAAAAACCTGATATCGCCGGAAATAGAAACCGTTGTAAGGGTATCGTAGTTGGCAGCAACCGCGAAAGCAAAGTCGGCCAAAGTATACAACACACCGCCCATCACAGCCCCCATGGCATTCTTATGCTTGGCAGCAAGATGGAGCATACACTTGGCATACAACACGTCCACCTCTACAATCTCGATACCGGTGGTTTGGGTTGCATACAAGTCGTCGGCAAAACGTTTCCTGACTTCCGGCAAACAGACTGTCATTTTATTTGCTGTTTTCTAATTCGTCTATCAACCCGGAAATCTTTGTGTACAAAGGCTTGGAAACCTTCACCAAAGGCAATCTTAAATGGTTAGATATAAGACCTTTCGCTTCCATAGCAGCCTTAACACCTGCAGGGTTGCCCTCTTCGAATATAGCGTTCATCAAAGGCAACAGTTTGTAGTGCAATGGCAACGCCGATTCGAAATCGTGTTTCAAACAGTAGTTGACCATTTCTGTCATTTGCTTTGGAAAAGCGTTGGCTATAACAGATATAACGCCGATAGCACCTGCCGCCATCATCGGAAGGGTAAGAGCGTCGTCGCCCGATATTACCGAGAAATGTTCGGGTTTGTTGCGTATAATTTGCATCACCTGCGACATATTTCCCGATGCTTCTTTGATAGCAACAATATTAGAAAATTCTTCGGCTATCTGCAAAGTAGTTTCGGCAGTCATGTTAGAAGCGGTACGTCCGGGTACGTTGTACATTATAACCGGAACCGGAGATACTTCGGCTATATTCTTGTAGTGTAGATAGATGCCACGTTGTTGAGGCTTGTTGTAGTATGGCGACACAGACAATATACCACTTATTCCGGTAAAGTCGGTTT
Source organism: Bacteroidales bacterium (assembly GCA_017561155.1). Lineage (GTDB taxonomy): Bacteria > Bacteroidota > Bacteroidia > Bacteroidales > P3 > HGM05376. The sequence continues at coordinate 6,503 of JAFZDP010000030.1, forward strand.
GTTTTATCTTGTCGACAACTTCAAGGGTATTGTTTCCACCCATGCCCAACACTATGGGCAATCTGTTGTCTACTATTTCTAAAACGTTGTCTATTATAGCAGCTTTCTCTTTACTGTTCATCGTAGCAGCCTCGCTTGTAGTACCTAACACTACTATATAGTCGACCTTAGCCTCTACAAAAGATTCAACTACGGCTTCTAATGTACTAAAATCTATTGTTCCTTGTTTGCGAAACGGAGTTATCAAAGCAACCCCTGTTCCCGAAAAATTAACGTTCATATTATGTTCTAATTATTTATTTATCAATGTCAAATAATGTATCACTTGTTTCAAAAAATCAAATTCAGATGTTTTGCTATCCATCTTTATCAGCAAATCGTATACTTTCTGATCCTCGTCGACATGGTTTCCTCTCGATACTTTCAAGTCGGCCAAGGCATTGAGGACAACAAACACCGGGAAGAAATCGGCACTGTCAAGCGTTGCGTCTATCAGCACGTCGTACTTTCTGTCCACAAATGGTTTCACCGCCGACATCCTAGGCACCCCCAGCCAGTTTATATCTGTCTTGGAGTGTATTAGAGTTACATTTATATTTGTTATCAAGAAGTCTAAAGGCTGTTTGTCGTTGATTTTTCCAATCAAGAACACTTTTTTGCCATATTCTTCAAATATCTTTACTATATGAGTTACCTTTTTCCAATTCTCTTCGGTCGAAACATTGAAAATGATTCCTATCGTTTCGGCAGAATCGAAATTATGCATCTTCTTCACCCGTTTCAAGGATGTCAATTGTTTTACAATTCTTTGTTGTTTTATTTTTCGCAAAAAGTCAAGCATAACAAAATGTATTATATCGTTTTTAGAATTGTATTTCAAGCTGTTTGTTCAAAGCGAAAGACTTTCTATGATATGGCGAAATGCCATTTTCATGTATTGCCTCGTAATGCTTTGCCGTTGGGTAGCCTTTGTTTGAATCCCAACCATAACATGGATATTCTTCATGTAGCTTTATCATGTAATCGTCTCTATACGACTTTGCCAAAATAGAAGCTGCCGCTATAGACTGGTACAAGGCATCGCCTTTGACAATGCACTTGTATTCTATATCCGTTTGATTTTTAAATCTGTTGCCGTCTATCAAAAGCAATTCGGGCTGTATATCCAACATTTGCACAGCCTTATTCATAGCCAAGAAAGAGGCATTAAGAATATTTATTTTGTCTATCTCGTTGTTATCGACAACAGATACAGCCCATGCCAACGCTTCCTTTTCAATGACTTCTCGCAACATAAGACGTTGTTTTGGAGTAAGTTTTTTTGAATCGTTCAGCAATTCGTTGGCGAAACTTTTGGGCAATATTACAGCAGCAGCAAAGACCGGTCCGGCCAAGCAACCACGTCCTGCTTCATCGCAGCCTGCTTCTATCTTATTTTCTGTATATTGCGACAACAACATTTTATCTACATTTTAATTTATATTTCTAACTATATCATATACACACTTAGCAACGAACATACAAACACAAGCAACAACACTATGTCTGAAATAAATTCTTTTTGTTTAACCCTTAATATATAGGTCGATATGAAAAAACTAAATGGTATTACAAACAATTGTATAGGAAATGGCACAACTGTCATATACATCAAAATTATGATATCTACGAGCGTCAGCCATACAATTATCAACGTCTTTTTTCTATATAGAGCAACATTTTCCAACGAATTGAACATATAATGAAAAAATGACACTATAAATATGAGTATCAATACGGCATCAAAAATCAGAAACAACTTATTGGAAAAGTCAAAAGACAGGTTGATTTGAAATATTTCACTCATCGACGAATAGAGAAATACATCAAGACCATCTACAAAAAAGTAGTACAAAAATAAAGCTATTTGTGGCAATATAAAACCAAGTATCACTGTTACCCACTCTCTCCAATAATATATTTTGTATATTATCAAAACAAGGGGTATCAACAATATAAAGTACAAATACAACGAATCGAACATTCCTGCAATAGAAATCATTGCCGAAGCACGAAATATTTTATCTTGGCATGTTTTTATATTATCGCAACTCAACAGATTGTTCAACGCTATAAGTATAAACAAATTGGATATAAGTATAGGCGTAATTGTTTGAACTTGCATAGCAGAAAACAACGTAACATACACAAACATAGGCATAAGACTGGCATTTGTAACCAACTTATGCTTTGCAAGTACAACATTAAAGAACAATCCTTCCACCAAAAGCAACAGATACGCCAATATCGACGCTAACAATGGAAAATGATTCAAAGCTTTTGCCACTTCTCCATACAATAGCGTCACGCTATCAGTAGCTATAGGCTGAGGATTAAGGAATGTTCCAATCCACAGAGAAATACTTGATATAAATATCAATAAGTATTGATTTAGATAATTCTTTTTAAAAACACTTACCAGCATCTCTATCTAATTATCTGAAGTTTCTTGGTTATAACATTTGTACTTGTTTGTATTCTCAACAAATAAATACCTTTCGGTAAACGTTGAGTATCTATCTTTCTAACGTTGGTGTCAGACATTTCTAGCAAACATTTTCCGTCTATCGAGTATACAAATACATCTATCGGTTCTTCTGCCGAATAGTCTATATTAAAATAGCTTTGGGCCGGATTCGGATATATTGCAATATCATTGTCTTGCGAAGTACAAGCATCTATCGAAAGATATTCAAAAGCTTTTTCGATTGCTGCCACACCATTTATTTTTCCATACCCCCAACGAACACTTACAGAATCGGTCAAATCGCCTGTTTTGTCGTCGATACGAGCAGTTTCCATTATAATTTCTCTTATCTGAGCAGGTGTAAGAGTAGGATTGGCATGCAACATCAAAGCTACTATACCCGTTACAGCAGGCGAAGACATAGATGTTCCCGACAATCTGGCAAAAGAATAACCACGTCCTTTAAACATCACAGATTTGACAGCTGTGTAATCTTCTGTCGTATAGGAATTCATGGAAGAGCATATACTGACACCCGGAGCAGAAATATCCGGTTTTGAATAAGCATTTCCCATTATAGGACCATAACTTGAAAATGTTGCTATCACGCCTGTGCGGCCATCGGTCTTGTCCGGATTATGTGCGGCTACGGTTATACAACTTCTGGCACATGTAGGTTCGCTTAAACCATAATATGTATCGCCACCCATATAACCCCTTATGTTTTTAGATACAAAAGGAGTACCCCAGTTGCCGGCATGATTTTCCAACTCTACCAAATTCCAACCATGTATAGTTTGAGAATCTGATGTTGTTGCAAATATATGTAAACAATAAGCCGGATTAAATCTCATTATAGTCAAAACCCAATGCGGACGACTGCTATAAATATCAGCTGCTTCTTTAGTTATTCTATAAGGAATAGTGTCGTTGCCAATACATAAAAAACTATCAATCACAGTACGACTATCGGCTGTAGAATAGAACGGTGTAGCCGCCAATATAGAATCGTTTATAGCTATAGCCATACCGGCTTCCAAAGACTTATATGGCTCGCCCCAAAATGTTATTGATTGTCCAACTCCCGAACCATGAAAAGATGCTATTGTTTTCAAAGTGTCGGCAGTTCCTGTAAATTGTTTGCTTATATGAAAATTTTCATCGCCATTGTTTCCTGCGCTCGAAACAAAAGTTACACCTTGTGCCGAATATTCATCGATAGCCTGACTTAACATAGAATTGCCATCTAAGCTACCCATAGAATACATACCCCAACTCATATTTATTACCAATCGTTTTCCGGCACTATCCGATTGATTTTTCATCCATGCAAAACAATCCAACGCTGCTGCTTCGTCTAACAAGAACGAGGCAAACAGATATTGTGCCTCAGGAGCCATACCTCTGTATGGAGTACTTGCCCCACTTCCACCTGCAATACCTGCCACATGAGAGCCGTGTGTACCATAGCCATACAATCCGAATGTATCGCATTTTGCAGCTTTTATAGCTTCAGGAGTACTATGTTCTGTACCATAATCAAACCCACTCGGAGCCGGTCCGGATAGTTTAAAATGATCCCACGCTTTATATATTCTTGAATATTTATAAGTGGTATCATAGAAATTAGGGTGAGTATAGTCAAAACCCCAATCAGTGATGCCTATCAATACGTCTTTACCAGTAAAGGCTGTTGGCAATCCTAAGCCTTTTTGAATACTGTCGGCTCTTGTATCGTACCTTGCATTGTCGCACTGCGGAGCTACCTTGCGAGCTATGTCGTACTGCAAAATATCCGAATGGTTTTCCAAAAAATAAACTTTATTTATTGGCACTCTCATTGATACTATATTTGCGACTTGAGAATTTACTCTTATTCCCTCATTTTTAAACTCTTCCTTATTAAAACTTTTCGACACTTTTGCCACTACTCCGACATAATCAACGCCTTTTTGAGTAGTTATTGGATATATCTTCAAAAGTTTTTGCAAACAACAACTATCTATTACAGATTTATTTGATGTTTCTTGAAGAAAAACTTTGGCTGTCAGACCTCCTTTTTCTTGTGCCATACTGACAAGTAAAGCACTAACACATAATAATGAACATATTATTTTCTTCATGACCTATTTTTTACGTTACAAATATTCTGCAAAGGTACGAATATTTTCAGAAGATAACAAAAAAAATTTCTTCTCTATATTCAACACTTTATTTTTCAATAAAAAACTTTTACTTAAAAATCTTACGTTCGTTTAACGCTTTCTGAAATTTTCTTGCATTTTGTATATGTTCTTTATGCGTAACAGCAAAATTATGGTATCCAGAAAAATCTTCCTTTGCACAAAAATACATATAATCGGTTTGTTTGTTTTCCAAAACAGCATCTATTGACGAGATAGACGGAATACATATCGGACCGGGTGGCAATCCTTTGTAGATATATGTATTGTAAGGACTATCAAACTTTAGATGCTTCCTCAATACTCTGCGTATCGTAAAATCATTTATAGCAAAACGCACTGTAGGGTCGGCTTGCAACAAATGCCCCTTTCTAAGCCTATTCAAATACACACTTGCTACCAACGATTTCTCGTCGTCTTTGTTGGTTTCCTCGTCTACTATCGAGGCCAACACCACAACTTCTGTATATGTCATTCCCAAATCTGCGGCTTTTCTTTGGCGTTTGGTGTTCCAAAACTTTTGTCGCTCTCTATTCATTCTTTTCAAAAAATCTTCAGGGGTTACATTCCAATACACCTCGTATGTGTTTGGAATAAACATTGCCATACTAGTTTCTAATGTAAAGCCAAAAGAATCTAACAGAAGTTCATTCTCTATAGCCGACATAAAATCGGCAGAATCAAATTCTAGCTTTTTTGCCAACCGCTGAGCCAACACTTCTTTCGACCTAAACTTGCCTATAACAACTTTTAGCGGGTCTTGATTTCCGGATATTAGTTTGTTCAACAAGGCATTGATACTCATGTTTGGTTCTACTTTATATCGACCGGATTTTATGTTTTGAGGATAATTCTTTTTATTTGCCGACCAATTAAAAAACGCTGAATCGACAATACATCCATGCACATTCAGACTATCAAAAACATCTTGGTATTCAGCTCCCGACGACACATACAAATAATACTCTTCCTGTATAGGCACATTGTTGTGTCTAAAATAGTTGTAGATACCAACAACAGAAACAATAAACAACAACACAAATGCTATCGCTACTCCTATTATAATTTGTTTCCTAGAAAATTTAAATTTCTTGTTCTCCATATCCGTTAAAGTATTTTCTGAAACATACACTCGTTTCTAAACTCCCTGCCACAACATATCCAATCTTTCTTTACCCCAATCATCTCGAAACCATTCTTTTCAAATGCTTTTATGCTAGACACATTGCTTTCCTCTATATTGGCATACAACTGATGCAACATTAAATATGCTTTTGCATATTGGCAAAGTTTTTTTATCGCTTCGGTTGCGATACCCTTGCCACGATAACTTTTATCTACAAGTATTCCGACACCGGCTCTTTTATTTAGAAAATCACAATCAAAGATATCTATGCACCCTACGGTATGTGGTTCTTTATCTATTATTATATCTACCATCAAACGTAGTTGTTTAGAAGACTGTATATCCATTTGTTGGGCCGACAATATATATTGTTCCAACACATACCTCGAAAACGGAGCGTATGTATTGCTGTTTCGCCATATTTCGACATCGTTTTCCCATGTGTAAATAATATCTATATCTTGAGGTTCCAATGCCCTAAGCACCAAATTGTTTTCCATCGTCTTCTTTTATTTATTAAAACAACGAATGTGCAATTATCCTAAAAAGAACATCTTGCACATTCATTATCATATTATGTCAATAGTGCATACACACTATTATTTTCTACTATTCCATGATAGCTTTTATACCCGGCAATACTTTACCTTCCAAGTATTCCAACATTGCGCCACCACCGGTACTTACATAGCTCATCTTATCGCCAATTCCCAATAGTTTTACAGCTGCTACGCTATCGCCACCGCCTACAGCACTAAATGCGCCTTCAGCAGTTGCTTTTGCAACACTTTCGCCTACAGCAAATGTACCTTTGGCAAAGTTTGGCATTTCAAACACTCCCATAGGGCCATTCCATAATATTGTTTTCGACTTGGTTATCACTTCGTCGAAAGCTTTTATGGCTTCAGGACCGCAATCCAACGATTCCCATTCATCAGGTATTTGGTCGCTTGGTACTATCATAGTATTTGCATCGTTCGAAAAATCGTCGGCTACAACACTATCTGCAGGAAGATATAACTTTACGTTTGCTTGTTTCATCTTCTCCATCAATTCCAATGCTACGTCCAACTTATCGCTTTCGCACAACGACTTTCCTATCTTACCACCCATAGCTTTGGTGAATGTATATCGCATTCCGCCGCCTATTATCATATTGTCTACTATAGGTATTAGGTTTTCCAAAATATCTATTTTTGTCGATATTTTGCTACCACCTATAATGGCTGTAAACGGACGTTGTGGATTTTGCATCAAAAGAGTCAAATTGCGTACTTCGTTTTCCATCAACAATCCAAAATACTTGTCGTTTGGAAAGAATTGTGCTATTGTTGCAGTTGAAGAATGTTCACGGTGTGCAGCACCAAAAGCATCGTTCACATAGCAATCGCCCAATTGTGCCAATTGTTGTGCCAATTCTTTATCGCCCTTAGTTTCGCCGGGATAGAAACGAATGTTTTCTAACAAGAACACCTCGCCACCTTTTAGATTACGAGCCATTTCGCTAACTTTTTCGCCCAACAATTCTTGTGTAAATAGAACTTCTCTATTTAATATTTGCGACAAATATTTGGCTACCGGTGCCAAACTTAATTTTGGGTCGAAACCATCTTTAGGTCTTCCAAAGTGTGCCATTATTATTATTGCAGCACCATCAGAAAGCAATTTGTCAATAGTTGGCAAACTTTCACGTATTCTTGTATCGTCGGTGATAGTGCCTTGTTCGTCAATCGGAACATTAAAGTCAACTCTTAAAAGAACTTTTTTGCCCGAAAAATTTATGTCTTTAATACTTTTCATTCTAATTAATGTATAATATATTATTGCTAAATAGATTTTATTCCACGCTTTTTTCTACTTCGTGATGTTCATGTTCTTCGGTAGCCATACCAATGTATAGTGTTGTAAGCATTGCAAATACATAGGCTTGGATAAAACATACCAAACATTCCAATGCACTTATAAACACACTAAATATTATAGACACTATCGAAACGCCATAACCTGCCATTGGCGACATGTTTCCAAATATAAATATCAAAGTTATGAAACCCAACACCACTATGTGTCCGGCTGTCATATTGGCAAACAAACGCACACAAAGAACGAATGGCTTGGTTAGCATACCTACAAATTCTACTATAGGCATAATAGGCAAACCCCATTTCAACCACCATGGCACTCCGGGGGTATTGAAAATATCTTTCCAATAATGTTTGTTGCCGCTAAATGTTGTTATTAGGAATGTAATTATTGCCAATACTGCTGTAACACATATATTTCCGGTCACATTTACTCCTCCTGGGAAAAATGGTATCAAGCCCATTATGTTGCAGAAGAATATAAAGAAAAACAACGTAAGTATGTATGGCAAATATTTATTGGTACGTTTTTCGCCCATTATAGGTAGCACTACCTGTTCTTTGATAAACAGTACCAAAATCTCTATCAACGACTGCATGCCTTTAGGTGCTTTGCCTACATTTTTCAAGCAGCTTTTTCGCACCGACATAAAGATAACGATCAATAATATTGTTGACAATATAATACTTGCAGCTGTCTTTGTCATACTTAAATCGATGGGCGACACTGCTTTTCCTTCCGAATCTAAAATTACATTATCTTGTTCGTCTACGCAAACTATTCGTTCCTTGCTTGTTCCACCTCCCACTATCTTATATCCTTTGTAGCTTTCGTGGCCATGATGGAATTTGCTACTCATAAAAACATCAAAATTTCCGTCGTGAATAAGTATTACCGGCAAAGGTATAGATATATGCTTTTCGCCTATGCTACAGATATGCCAACTATAGCTGTCTGTGATGTGCCCTATAATAAGATTTCCGGCATCTATTTTACCTTCATCTTCCGACGCAGCAGCTCTAAATCCCAAAGTAAGCATTGCAAAAAACAATACTACAAACCTAAAATATTTAATCTTCAACATATTATATCGTTTTATGGTTTTTCTTATATTCGGCAAATATACTATATTTTTCTAATACAAACAAAAAAACTTTTTACAGAGTTTGTTTTTGTAGCAAACAGAGTCGAAATTACTGCAAATTACCTACTACGGAAAAGCTATCCAAGCATTTGATTTATATGAAATAAAGTGTTGTCAAAAATCCCATTTACGAATTTCTGATTCATTCTCATAACACCCACTCACGGGCAAGATAAATTCAAATATCTGACATACTTTGTCGTTCTTATCCACCACTTGTGTAGTTACAATTATTTGATTTAAAGCCTTTGCTCCTTCCTCTATCAACTCATCTTCTCCAGGTTCAATTACACATATTCTTAGTTCTCGAAGTATCTCTAACATTGGCAGTTTTGCCACTTTCAACAACAGAAATCCGCCACCATTACTCTTCACCATATCGTACAAAAAACCATAATTCAAAACTGTATCCATCAATACATATTTATCCGAATACCTCGGATTAACTACAAGGAAACAATTATCATGATTCCCATATTTGAATTCCAAAGTCGATTTAACTCTATATTCGTTAGTAGGCATACTATCATAATCCCAAATCACCATCGATGGCTCTACTTTCAGGGCTACAACCAATGTGTCGGGAAATCGCTTTTTTTCATTAGTACTGTAGTACCAATAATTTTCCCAATAGTACGCTTCTGTACTATCACTTATGTAGTTGTTATAAAATTTTTGGGACATATACCAAAGTTCATAATCTTTATATTCAGCTTTATTTTGGCCATATCCAACTGCTCCTAATATCGTGAGCAAAAACAGAATAATATACTTTTTCATAACAAATATATTTTTATCATTTTCATTTAGTGTCAATATCAAAATATTTTCCTTTAAAGTTCTACAAATTGTATATTATACAGTATTTTACAACAACATTCTGACAGAACACAAAATTTAATTCGTCGGCAAATATACAAAATATTTTCCATACAACACTATTAACACTACAACAATAATATGCCATCGCTTATATTATGTTGTTTTCCCGTCACATAGAGCCACAGTGTTTTCTTGTAAATTTAAAATATATGTACTGAAAGTCTTTATAGACGAACGCTCACAACGTCCCAAATTCACAGTATATCATGGTGTATTTCACAATAGGGTATAAATATCGCGACGGTATACTGCCAAAAGGTCGACGGTATGGTGTAATTTTCATCGTGATGCAATGCTGCTGCCATCGCGATGCAATGGCGTTGAAATCGCGATGCAACACAGCCTACATCGGGAGGAAAACAAAAGGGGTTGAACTTTTGCAAATTCAACCCCGCAATTTTAGAATTACAATTATTAATATGTTCTTCTTTACTTCAAATCTATTCTCAAGCCGTCGGTAGCAGCAAATGTGTTTGGGAATATGGTTTTGGCTTCGTCCACCAATGGTTCTACATCGCCATACCTGGCCGAGAAATGCGTAAGCATCAACTGTTTTGCATTTGCCATCTTGGCTGCCGTGGCTGCCGAATGGGTAGTTCCGTGCAGTTTTTCGTCGGCTACTGCATTCATCGAGGCATCGAATGTGCAATCGAAACATAGCAAATCAACATCCGATATGTGTGGCAAAATGGCTTCGGAATAGAGCGTGTCGCAACAATATGCATACTTTACAGACGGTTTTGCCGGCTTTGTAAGCACCGAACTTGGTATCACTCTGCCATCGTCGGTCACAAAATCGTTGCCTTGCTTTATGCTCACTATGTCGGCGTTGGTCAGATTGTATGTATTTCTCACTCCCGGTTTTAGGTTTGGCAAGGCCGGCTGTTCTTCTATCAAAAATCCATAGGTCGGCACCGAATGTATCAGAGGAAAAGCAGTAACCTTGCATTTGTCGTTTTCCATAAGCAGCATAGGTTCGTTTCCTTCAAGCTCGTGGTAACGCAACTCGTAGTTTATATACACGCCTGTCAGAGCAAACAGATTGTCCAATATTTCTTTTATACCTTTTGGAGCATAGATATTTATAGGTTCGGTACGGCCACACATATGCATAGACGAAAGCAATCCGGGCAAGCCATAAAAATGGTCGCCGTGCAGATGGGATATAAATATGTCATCTATCGACTGAAACTTTATCCTAAACTTTCTTATCTGGTTTTGTGTTCCTTCGCCACAATCTATCAGCATTTTGTAGCCTTCCAGACTTATCACTTGCGAAGAGCATTGCCGTGTTGCTGTGGGCAAAGCGGCACTGCTACCCAATACCGTTATACAAAAATTCATCCTATCTATTTGTTTTTGTAGTAAATAAGTTCTCCTGTTTGTTGGTCGAATATTGCCTCGAACTGCTTGTATGGCAACTCCATGATAGGGCCATATTGTGCAACCTTTATTTTACGTTGGTATGTAACATTGGGGGTTATCAAGCTAACAGTTACTATCTCGGGCACTCTGTATCTGAAACTTTTCGACGATTTCATGTCTTTCGAAAGAGTTTTGGCTTGTGTTTTAGGTTTTTGTTTCAAATATCTACTCACTGCATGCATTTCGTTTTCGCAACGAAGATTACAATAAACAATTGTTGCTTCGGCATCGGTAGAATCTACTATTCCTCCATCTTCTGTAAAACGGAACAACTCTATCGTTTGGTCGTCGACAATCACTTTAGACACATCGGGTTCCACATAGAACACTTCGTTGTAAGTGCTTTTAACACCAACAAACAGCTGCATATATTCTTGTTCTTGTTGGTCCAACTTCTCGTATATATCCATCAATATTTTCGAATCATAGTCCGATTCATATTCGCCATAAAGTATTTCATTTTTCTTCGTACGAAGTTTCATAATAGTTTCTGCCACAGTCTGGGCACGATCCTTCGACGACATCGGACGGCGTTTTCCGGCTATGGCATTTCCATCTTCTTCGTCAAAAGATTCTTCTTCCATTTCATAAACCATCGACTCGTAAAGCAAGTCGGTAAGATTTATTTTCGACATACGTTCGGTTTTATCATCCACGCTATTTTCTGCTTTCGGCAGCATGGCATCGCTATTTATCGAATACAGCATTCCTTTGTCGTTCAGCTGTATGGCTATATCCGAATATTTAGGTTCTACATAAAAATAGGCTTCGGGATCGGCCTTGTTTATAGCCGATATTTCTACATCGACTATCTTGTACAAAGCACCTTCGTCGGCTTCCAAAACTATTCCCAAAAGTTCCTCTGCATATTCTACATACGGACTTGCGTCGTAGTCGGTTTTCTCGACAGTTACATTCACCTTTACAAAAGTTTTTGGCAATGCATACACCATTCCGCCCTTGGTATCGCTTTGCTTGCGAGATTTGGTGGGAGTAACAACATATCTGCTACACGACACCGCCGACAATAGTACAGCTATAATAAACAGCCATTTAAAGTTTATTCTTCTTGTCATACTTTTTATTTATTTTCTTGTTTGCGAATTAAGAACAAGCCTAAACATGTCAACAAACCATTCAACAATATAATTTCAAATCCAAACCGATAGCCCCACAACCATTCTTCAGAATTCATCTTAAGAATATAACAAATTACGGGCGAAAGTACTGCCACAATAGGCACATACTTATCTTTGACTTGGTATTTGGAAAACAATCCAAACGCATAAAGTCCCAACAACGGCCCGTAGGTGTAGCCTGCAATATCGAACAACGTATCGATAAGCGATTCTGTATGAAACGGCTTGAATGCTATGATAATAAGCAGATACACCACAGCAAAGGAAATATGTATAAGTTTGCGTAGTTTTATTTTTTGCTGTTCGGTATATTGCTGATTTTTGTCCAGATACAAAAAGTCGTGGTAAAACGTAGTAGTCAAGGCAGTAAGGGTACCATCGGCACTGGAATAGCCTGCCGCCACCAACCCTATGACAAACACCACACTTGTAAATGCCGACAAATGAAATGCCACCGATGGAAATATTTTATCGTTGACCACTGCACCTGCTTCGTTTACAGGCAAGGCAAATCCGGTTTGTTGCGAATAATATATCAACGCTCCTCCCAACACCAAAAACAACACATTGACTACCACCAACGACAAGCTAAAGGTAATCATGTTTTTCTGTGCGTCTTTGAGCGATTTGCATGTCAAATTCTTTTGCATCATATCTTGGTCAAGACCTGTCATGGTAATGGTGATAAACGCTCCGCTAAGTATCTGTTTAAGATAGAATTTATCGTTTTGCCAATCGGTTTCAAACACTTTGGTTTTTCCGCTTTCGGTCATTTGCGCCAATAGGTCGACGATAGAAATATCCATTTCCGACAATATACACACCACAGTGACAATGGCAGCCAACAGAAGGAAAGTTGTTTGCAACGTATCTGTCCATATCACGGTTTTTATTCCGCCCCTGAAAGTGTAGGCAAGAATAAGCACTATGAACACTACGGCCGGAATCCAGAAAGGAACGCCCCATGCCTTGAACATATACTCGTACAAGACAAAGACCACCAAGTACATTCGTAATGCCGAGCCCAACAAACGGGATATTATAAAAAATAGCGACCCCGTACGTTCGGAAGCCCCGCCTATACGCTGTCCTAAATATGAATATATCGAGGTGAGATTAAGCTTGTAGTACAACGGCAACAAAACATACGCAATGACGATATATCCCAATATGTATCCCAACACCAACGGCAGATATGTAAACTGCCCCGAATATACACCGCCCGGCACCGACATAAATGTCACTCCCGACAAGCTGGCCCCTATCATACCATAGGCCACTACATACCACGGCGATTTCTTGTCGCCTCTGAAATATGTGTCGTTCGAAGCCTTACGCGATGTAAGCCACGTTACAAAAAACAACAACACAGTGTATAATACAAAGCATGTTAGTATAATCGTCGACATAATTAATATGTTTTTATTTGTACAAATATTCTACCTATATATATGTTATTCAAGAACAAACGCCCAACGAACCACATATATTTACAATTGCAAAGATAAGATTTTTAAACTATACATAGACAAAAGTTGATAAAGAATGTATAAAAACTTATCAAATGGGGGTATATACGACAACATCGGGCAAAGTTTTTTTAGGCAGTCAACATTCTCAAAATAAACATTTAAACGTATGAACAAATAAAAAAATATAGCGTTAATCTTTCACATATTGGTAAATGTGTGTATATTTGCAAAAAAATTATATCAACTTAAACATTATAAAACTATGGCATTAGCAATAAACGATAACAATTTTGAAGAACTTGTTATGAAAGCCGACAAACCGGTTTTATTAGATTTTGGAGCAACTTGGTGTGGCCCATGTAAGGCTTTAAGTCCTATCATCGACGAAATAGCAACTGAATACGAAGGAAGAGCAGTTGTTGGAAAAGTAGACGTTGAAGAAAGCCCTGTACTATCCGGAACTTACAAAATTCGCAACGTTCCTACAGTACTTTTTATTGTAAACGGAGAAATAAAAGACAAATCGGTAGGTGCTGTTCCTAAAGCAAAACTTACAGAAAAATTAGATTCTCTTTTATAATAACTTACAACAAAGCAACCAAAAGAGGTCGATGTAATTGCATTGGCAGGCCATCTCTGAAAGGAATTTATAAAACATAAATGCCTTTTGAGACAAAGCCTCTAAGTACATCGACTTCTTTTTTGTTCGGTTTGTCGCCCAAAAGTAAACATACATGGAAAGCATAAACAAAAACAATATAGAAGCATACAAGTCGCTAGACCTCTTGGCAAAACAAGTGGTGGAAGGTTTTATAACCGGACTTCACAAGAGTCCGTTTCACGGCTTTTCTGTAGAGTTTGCCGAACACAGATTGTACAACAGTGGCGAGTCGACACGAAACATAGACTGGAAACTATACGGCCGCACCGATAAGCTATTCGTAAAACGCTACGAAGAAGAAACCAATCTAAGGTGCCAATTGGTGATAGACAACTCGTCGTCGATGTATTTCCCAACCGAACACACTCCTACGTTCGAACATCCAAACAAAATTACATTTGCGGTATATGCTACCGCCGTACTTGTAGAGCTGCTAAAAAAACAACGCGATGCTTTCGGGCTTACAATATTCTCCGACAAAATAGACACACAGACAGAGATACGCTCCAGCACTATGCACCAAAAGTATATGTACCAACTGCTGGAACCACTATTGCAGCCATACAATCCCGACAAGAATACCAAACGCCAAACATCTATTGCCGAACCGCTACACCTTATGGCAGAAAAGATGAAACGCCGCTCGCTGGTAGTGATATTTACCGATGGATGGGTGGACACCGAAGAACAAGATAAAGTGTTTGACGCTCTAAGACATTTGAAGCACTGCAAACACGAGGTGATATTGTTTCATATATTCGACAAAGACAAAGAGCTGAACCTAAACTACAACAACAAGCCATACCACTTTATCGATATGGAAACCAACATAAGCCTTAAAGTTCAGCCCAACGAGGTTTCCAAACAATACCGAGAACTGATTCTGCAACAAACAGAACAAATAAAACGACACGCCATACAATACAACATCGACTACATTCCCGTCGATATCAACTTAGGATTCAACCAAGTATTACAGCCCTATTTGCTAAAACGAAGCAAGTTGTATTAGTGCCACTACCCTATTGCTGCTTTTCCAACACATACACCTTGTAGTGTTTTCGGCCTATGGTAGAGATACCCGAATCCGGGTCGGCAACAAACTTTTCCAATTCGCGATAAGCCGACGAATAAGTCATTTTTACCATATTGGCATACGACTGAATATCTATATCTTTATACTTTGTCAGATATGCTTTCAGTTTCTGCAAACGCTCCTCCTTGTTATAAGGCGACTTTTGCAAACGCTTTGTTTCGCCCCTCACTAAGGTACAAGCCCTGTTTACCTCATTCAAAAAGTCTTTATCCACTCTGAAATTGATACCCGTAACCTCCAAACTGACAGCGTTACGTTTGGGACTTCCGTCCTCTATGTCCTCTACTTCGCGGCCCTCTTTAGGACCAATTTTCAGACTCACTTGTCCCAACCCCTCTATGCTTACATTGTAGCCGATACTCAAGAAGTGTGTTATCGTCGACGACAGCTGGGCAAGCACAGCCCTGGCCATAGGCTTAGACACACCACCACCCATATTGGCCATAAAATCTACAAGCCTTTCCGAATCGATAAGGCCTACCGCATCTACTTTATAATACGCTTTTGTACTACCTACCTTGTCAAGGTCGGGCATTTCTCGTTTTGTATACTTTATCATAGTAGCTCTATATTTATTTTGAGTTATTCCAAAAATTCCGCAGAGATATTTACAAATTAACGTTTGCATATAAGAAAAATTGCTTACCATTATTCAAAAAAGTATTTTCACGACGTGAAAGTATAATTTCATGACGTGAAAGTATATTTTCAAGCCTTGAAAGTATATTTTCAAAGCTTGAAAATAGTTTTTCAAATATATCCGAAAAGTTTTTCGAATATGGCAAAACAAGTTTTCGAATAAGTCTGTCTAGTTTTTGAGATAGGTGAAAAGTAACACAGAGATAAATAAACATAACACACTTAAATCCACAACATAACACAACATATAAAAAATATCCACAAAATAGTTTTGCCATATGGGAAAATATTAGTAATTTTGCATCACCAAACCAAGTGTTCGGTTTGATAAAAGAGGGCGGGGATGCTTTGTTTAATTGCAGATATAAAACTTTTATCAAAGCAAAACCAAGGCTTCACTTTCTTTTTCTGTGTATATGTTTAACCTGCTAGAGCCAGCAGAAACAAAAATTATCAATAATACTGATAAAAAGTTTAAAGTACTTTTTTGTAGCAATATCGTTCATGCTTATGTGTTCGATAAGCCAAGGACAACGTATTGCAGTCATAAACTTTAATGCCGGTGCCGGCATATCGCAAACTGATGTAGATGGAATTTCATCCATCTTTAACACCTATTTTATGCCCAAAGGTTATACCCTTGTAGAACGCACACAAATAGATCGCGTTATCAACGAGCAAGGTTTCCAACGTGGAAGTTTCACACAAACCGAAATGGTTCGTTTGGGTGAAATACTTAATGTATCGAAGGTTGTAGTAGGTGATATTTCCATAATAATGGGCGAATACAATGTTGATGTGCGTGTGGTAGACGTACGTTCGGGATCTATTGTAGCCAAAGATGGTATGTCGTGGAACAGCAATAGTTCGTACCGCGAAATGATGAAACAATTGGCCGACCGCATCTCGGCACAAATAGAAGCATTGCCTATGGATAAAGAACCCGAAAAGGCTATTAAACTTGAATCGTCGCAATATCGCAAAACAGGCCACTATCTAAGTTTTGCAGCCGGTCTTCCTCACTACTTTACCATTGCTTATAGATACCAAATGACCCCAAGTATTGCTGTAGGAGCAGGTGCCGGTTTTGGCGATGTTAGTTGTAATCAGACATCGTATCGGTTAAACGAATCTAACGTTTGGGAATACAGTTATAGTGATCCTGCTGGCAGTAGTGGAGTTGTTCCAATATTCGCCGAAATAGATCTTAGAACACCCAAGCACAAATGGAGTTTATTCTTAAACGCAAAACTAGGATTTAATATCTACACAGAACCGGAAAAATTTGAAGATTACTATTTTGAAAATGTTGACAATGATCAATACTTCTTTGACTTTGACTCACCTAATTTGCTTCACATCTCAGCAGCATTGGGTGTGAGTTACAAATATCTTAATTTTGGTATAGGCTATAGTAATAGCATAGCTAATGATGTGGAAGAGTTTCCATACTTATTCCTATCGTATTCACTACCTTTAGAGACACTATTCTAAAGAGCATACATACAGATACAACAAGAACAATCCCCTACATACCGGCAATATCGTATGTAGGGGATTATTGTTTGTTATATAATAGAAGGTATTATCTATCGCATACGACGGATGGAGCAAAGAGTATGGGTATACACTTGTCTATCGGCATTGAATATCCCTTTATCATCTATAGTGTCTATCCTCACCTCGCCCGACGCGTGTATTATTTTGTTGCTGCCCATATAAATACCTACATGTATTATCTTTCCATTGTCGTTTTTGAAGAAGCAAAGGTCGTTTGGCAGTGCTTCCGAAATACTATCGACACCGCAACCCTGCAAAACTTGTTGCGAAGCATCTCTCTGCATACTATATCCGGCCACTTTTAACAACGTTTGCACAAATCCCGAACAGTCGACTCCCAAACATGTCTTACCTCCCCACAAATAAGGAGCGCCCAACCAGTGCTGTGCAATAGTCTGAATATCCAATTGGTCTGCAACAGTATTTGGCATATATTCAACGCTTATTCCATTCGGAATACTATCACCGGCACTTGGCAATCTACTACCCATTGGCAACAAAAGTCCACGATTATTCACTTGTACGACTGTCAACAATTCGTGTTGCACAGCAGACCATGCTTTCACTTTTTCGCAATCTTCCATCGACAGGAAACACAACTGCTTGGTATCTACCCAACCTCTATAGCCATCAAAATCGGCTACTATCAAAGTCCATTTCTCGGAATATTCTTCTACCACAAAGGTATCACCAAAAAGGAGTTGCGACACCATCTCGGATCTATCCGAAGCCTCGGCACGCATAGGCACCACAGGCAAAGCACAAAAACCATACTTCATAACGACACTCTATATTTGTTTCAATTCGATGGCTCGCACCACTCTTTCTATCAAATTATCTCTCTTATTGTTCTTTGGATCATATTCGGCTTTCAAATCGTAGCCAAACACCTTGGCAAATGTCTGATAGAAGAAAGCTCTAAAACTACCCCTTAATTCTTTCACCAACGCATACGACGATGATCCGGTTTCCCTGTCTACCAGTTTTATAAGTAAATTTCCTTGCGAAAAGGTCATTTTCTTCAACTGTTCACCATATTCTTGTTCAATTTCCTTCTCGGCTATCTTCATAAATTCTTTACGTTCCTTCTCCGACATTGTAAGCATTCGGTTATTAAGGTCGTAAAGTTTGTTCTTCGCCAACTTGGCGTATGGAAGTACTATCTTTATATTGCGGATAAGTCGTTTGTTTCTACGTATTTCGTCGGGAGTAAGCAAATTTCGAGAGGCAACAATAGTTACCTCTTTCAAATCGATAGTAGGCAATGTATCATTATTCTCCAACACCACTGCCCTACAAATCAATCGACCTTTTATTCGGTGTTGTGCCTCGGCTCTATTCGCAACAAGCATCACAAACGATACAATAATTATATATATAGCTTTCCTATTCATAGCTTGGAGTTTTTATTTTTAGCATTAATAACTAATAAATTAAAATCTTATTATATGTACACTCCAAAAAGTTTTACGATTACTCCCATTGTTTATCGAATTTAACAATCTTAAAGAATAGTTTTCCATCCTTGCACCGTATACCATAACATCAGTTATTTGATGGTATACCGTCAAAGTATTTATACCCTATTGTGAACATTTTTATGATATACCGTGAAATAAAGATAATATTTGTCGAATTTCTCGTTGTGTCATCTCAAAAAGTGCCACAATTTTATTACACATTTACAAATAGTTACAATATATACAACTTTAGTAGTAAATCTTTTTGCAAAAATATTTTGTTTTACTATAAAATCTATGTATATTTGCAATGTTTTTCTAAGATATATAGAAATAAATATTAATTGTTTCACAAATACATTACAATTATGAAAAACAATGTATTATCAGCTTTAATAGTATTCCAAATGCTAATATTTGGAAACATTTTGAGGGCTCAAGATTTGAGTGAATATAGTCTTTCTACCGGTATCGATTCTACAAAATGGATAAATATATCCACCGGTGCCACACAAATTTTTGGAGCGAACGTCAACGATGTTGCTTCTCCTATATTAAATATAGGCTTCAATTTCAGATTTGGTTCATATACAACAGATAAGTTTAGTGTCAACGAAAATGGTGTTTTACGCCTCGGCAATATACCTATTGAAAGTTCCTACAATGCAGGCTCGTTTTCATCATATTTTTATTCCGACAATACACCGAAAATATCTGCTTACGCCTCATACACTTCCACCGGTCCGGGAGGATATGTGAAATACAAAGTTGTAGGTAGTGCACCAAACAGAACTCTTGTAGTAGAATACCGCTTGGAAAACCCTATTACTAATTTGTTTCAAATTCAACTAAACGAAACATCTAACAAAATCACTTTTGTTTACAACTACAATCACATTAATCAGTCTCAAAATTACTCCTATATGATAGGAATAGGCGACAGTATAAGTTCTGTAGTGGTAAACACCTCAGCCGATACTGCAATATATTGTACTAATGGCTATTCTAACTCGTATTCCAACTTACTTCCCCAACACAAATACTACGAATTTTCACCAAACTTTCCCTCTTGTACAAGACCTATTTATGCATACGTCTACAATACAACAGACACTACTGTAACTATATTTTGGGACACTATAGGTTCGACTGCAGTTCCCATAAAATATCTTATCGAATACGGAAGAGTTGGGTTTCAACTAGGAAGTGGAATAAAACGAGACACGATAGGCAGTGTACTATCTTATACCTTTCAAAACTTAGAACCATCATCGGGATACGATGTATACCTACGGGCAGTGTGCAACAATGGTGATACAAGTTCAACTACAAAAACACGTATCTTTACTCGTTGCAACACACAACAACGAATACCATTCTATGATGACTTTGAAATGTATCAACCGATAAATTCGACACCAAGTTGCAATTGGTACAATTTAAGTAATGGCTCAAGCTATGCTACAGTTTCCAACAGCAATTCCCATTCCGGAAACCAATGTATATATCTCAATTCATATTCAAATAGATACACATATTTTACAACTTACGAAATAGACGTAAATACCACTCCTATACAAAACCTCAGAACATCGTTTTATGTAAAAGGTAACTCTAATCGTACTGCCATTATAGTAGGTGTAATGAACAGAATATTCGGATTCTCTAGTCCGGACATGTCCACTTTCTATCCGATAGATACTATATTCACCTATGGTACAGAATGGAATCAAGAGTTTGTAAGCTTAGAAAATTATCCTACAGATAGCAGTGGTAGTTTTGTTGCATTTTTAATAAAACAATTTGCAAGCGGTTATTCTTCTAACATATACCTCGACGATATAGCGATAGAAGATGTTTCTCAATGCATCCAACCTCAGAATTTTGATTTGTATGGCATTCGTCCAAACGAAGTAACTTTAGGATGGAAGTATCAAAACAATGCAGAATGGGAGGTAGCATATGATATTGGCAACTTTGACCCGGAATTAGCCATAAATAGTTTTATCACTACCGACTCTACTGCAACTATTACCGATTTGGTAACGGATAGTACTTATTATTTTTACATACGTTCGGTATGCGACAACAATACTTCTCTTTGGCAAGGGCCGTTAGTTGTAACCGAAGGGAAAATAAATATGAAATTTATCGACCAACAAGAAATTGTTGTTTGCGACAGCAAAATAGAATATAACCACACTGCAAATTTATCCAATTTGCAAAGTATTCTCACATTACGCCCACCTACAGAATTCGACCTATTGGAAATAGATGGATTCATAACCTTAGCAAACAACGAAGAGTTTAGAATATATGATGGAGCCGACACTACTGCACAACTAATTTTCAATAGCAAACGAACAACATTTGTTCACGATATAATTTCATCGTCCGGACCTCTTACATTGGTATTCAAATCAAACACAATAAACAATAATCGTAAAATAGCATTGAATGTCAGATGTACCGATTTGTATAGTTGTTATAACATAAAAGAATTAAAAGCAAATGAAATTTCGACACGTTCAGCCTTAGTATCTTGGACCTTTGCACAAGCCAGAAACCAAGAATACCCCTACTCTGTTATCTACCAAATATTGGATAACAACGGCACTATAGTAGATTCCGGCAGAACAACATACACATACAAACTATTCTCAAACCTTCAACCCAATACTTTTTACACCATAAGAGCAAAAACACTATGCAACGACTACAATGAAAACAATTGGAAAGCCCTTGAAATTAAAACACTATACTGCACAACAAACAATAATATTCAGTTGGGATTAGGACCGAATTTCAACACTTCTATCTATCAAGTTGATGGTAGAGAAGTATGCGCACCTATACCGGCTAATGTTCGTTGCTCTGCACCATCTCAACAGAGTACAAATTTACCTTATTCGACCGGAATATATAATCTATCTCAACAAATTGTACTAGCAAGAGAAATGCTTGGTGCTGCCACTATAAAAACAATATATTTCGACTTTGCATCAATGAATGGCGACTTATCTGATTATGTTATATCGCAAAAGAACAATTGCGATATATATATGGCTCATATTTCAGACTCTATACGTACAACCTTAGTACCATTTGAAAATATGAAACTTGTGTATAGCGGAAATCTAAATATGAGGTATGGTTGGAACTCGTTTACATTAGATAGTGTATTTCATTACAATGGCACTGATAATCTAGCCATAATAATCGACGACAACTCAGGTGCAACCCTTACTGCAAGCAGTTTTAATGGGCACCAAATAAACCACTATTCTCTATCAAAATATAGTAATACTGATATACCTCCTTCTACAACTTCAAACTTTAGTGTTAATTATCGACGAAACAATATGATACTAGAAATGGAATGCAACTCTACAGATACGTGCAGTCCACCACAACTATACATTGTAAATAGGGACACTAACAAAATAGATATTATTTGGGCCGCAGGCTACAACGAAACAAGTTGGATACTGGAATACAAAGAAGAGGGCACAACCGCTTGGCAAATAGTAGACACCATAAATACCACAAACTACAGCATAGGAGGTTTGAATGCAAACACCGCTTACAATATACGCCTTACTGCGATGTGTGGCAACAATAATATTTCTACTATAAAAACAGCATATACTGCTTGCGATGCAATAGAAAACCTTCCCTACTACATAAATTTCGACGATATGGCTGTAGGAGAAATATCTTCAAACTGTATAGTTACTCTCTCTTCGTATCCCGAAGAATATAACCCTAAAGTAATTGCTTCTACCAATACTATTTCTCGCCCCAATGCTCTGAATATAAAATCTAATACAGACCAATACTCGGCAATTGTATTACCATCCTTTACCGAACCTATAATCAACCTAATACTATCTGCCCAATTTGGATATAGTATTGGCAGTCCGGACACCATGGGAAATATTATGATAGGTGTAATGACGAACCCATACGATATAGCAACATTCGAACAAGTAGCCTCATTCAGGCCAAGACATATAAACAACATAACAAACGCTATAGAAGTTTCTTTCGAAAACTACAGCGGAGAAGGGAGATACATAGCATTGATAACCCAAAATACAACATCAAACTTTTTGATAGACGATATTGAAGTAACTACCAATACCAACTGTAAAAAAGCAACAAATATTACAATAAGCAATATAACTACCACAACTGCCACCATACAATGGGTGGATAGCGTTGCTATAGGGTGGATAATAGAATACGGACCAAGAGGTTTCAATCGAAATAGTTCCGAAGGGCAAAGGGTATCTACCATATACAACCCTCACGTATTGCAAAATCTAGAAAGCAATACAAACTACGACTTATATATATATAGTACATGCTTTAATGGAGACACCAGCCTATACTCGACAAAATGCCAATTCCGTACCGATTGTAGCTCTATTTTGAATGTACCATACCTCGAAACTTTCGATGAATACAATTTGGTTACACGAGTTCCGGCTCCCGACTGTTGGCACTACGGCTGCAACTATTCCAATCAAAATTCTTACCCTTATATCGACAACGCTCACGATGCAAATAATATTGGTGGTTCTATAAGGTTGGGTGCTTTCAAGAGTAACTATGTAAATAACTATTCCTATTTTGCACTACTACCTATCGACTCTAATTCTTACAACGTCAGAGAATATATGGTAAACTTTAAAATGATGGGGGTAGTAAATACAAATCAAAACAACAACAATAGAGTTATAGTGGGTGTAATGAGAAAACCCGACAGCATTTCCACCTTTGTAGGGATAGACACCATAGAATGTACCGCCAATTTGGGAGTGTGGGAAACATTCGAAGAGATAGAGCTATACTCCTATATAGGACAAGGAAAATACATAGCATTTTTGGCTCAAGGAGATTTGAACGGCTATATAGATATATGTATCGACGATATTGAAGTAGACCTTATACCAAACTGCTACAAACCTACACTGCCGTATATCTCCGATGTTTCGTCTACCACAGCCACTATTGGATGGAACGAGAGAAACTCGCCCCCTGCACAATCGTGGATAATAGAATATGGCCCTACCGGATTTGCAGTAGGTACCGGCTCTCAACAAGTGGCAACATCAAACCCATATACTATTTCGGGACTACAGCCTCGCACTGTATACGACTTTTATGTAAGTTCTGTATGCATATATGGCGACACCAGTTACTGCTCCGATGTGGTACAGCTACGCACCACTCAAGAACCGGCCAACATACCTTACAATTACAATTTTGAAACACAAGAGGAATGGAGCAAATGGGAAATAGCAAGCAACACCTATACCCAATGGGCAAAAGGTAACGCTACATCGTGGAGTGGCGAAGAGGCTATGTATGTGTCTACCGACAACGGCACAACAAACAGCACTCAAAACTTGATAGTAAACGCTGTGGCATATCGTGACTTTTATGTGGGCAACATCGACACTACGTTGGTAATAACATTCTCGGCCAAAGCAGGCGGTAATACAAGTAGCAACACCGATGGTTTGGCAGTATTTGTTGCCAGTCCGTCGCAAGTAGTAGAGTCGTCGGCACAACACAAAACATCGCCGTGGGGACACCTAGACAGCATAAATCTTATAGGACAACCAATACGTTTAGACACCAATTTCAACACATACAGCTACGAAATTCACGATGTGGCAAGTACTATACGTGTAGTATTTTTCTACTACAACAAAAATGGAGGAAACTACATTGGGAAACCGGCTGCTGTCGACGATATAAGCATAGACTATGCAGAATGTCCATTCCCTAGAAATCTACAAATAAACGATATTACAAGTTCTTCGGCTCAAGCTACTTGGACCGGTAGTGCCTCGGGATATTATATCTACTACAAGAAGTCCGACCATCCTAACTACGATTCGGCATACACACAAGCTACGCACTACAACCTATACGGATTGGAACAAGACTCGCCATATATGGTAAAAGTAAAAGCAGTATGCCAAAACGGTACTCACAGTATACACCCGGAACCTATATACTTTACCACCACACAACCATTGGCTCAGTTGCCATACTATTGCAGTTTTGAAGAAAACGAAGAAGAAACAACATTGTGGAGCATAAAGAACGACAACGCCACAAACAAGTGGTGCATAGATACTGCTGAAAAAAGAGTGGGACAATACGGACTATATATTTCGACCGACAGTGGCACTACATACCAAGTAGACAAAAATTCGCCTTCGGTAGTATGGGCATACAGAGATTTCTATTTCCCGACAATTCCGGACAACGAAAACTTTGTTCTATCGTTCTCGTGGAAATGCTACAGTAGTAATTCTTCAAACTATAGTACAGAAGTCTATATTTCATCGCCGGACACTGTAGTAGCTGGTAACATAACAGAAGTCATCATACCTAGCAATGCCGAATTATTGGCAAATCTACACCACGAGGTTGTCTTTGTTCTAGAGCAAATAGAGCTAAGCGGAGAAAAATATGGCGGAAAAGTAAATCGTATATACTTCTGTTGGAAAAATATACCCAATTATTATAATGTCACTATTTTGCCTCCGGCAATAGACGATATTGAAATAATTTCACCTGTGGCAGGTTGTGTTATCCCTCAGGTAACGGTAGATACATCGTACTACTCGGTTACTATAAACTGGTACGGAACCGAAGAGCACCACCTTGTCTATAAACGTGCAACCTCTGAAGAGTGGAGTAACGAAATTGTGGTAAACGACAGTTCATATACCATTACCAATCTGGAACCAAACACTACATACGACTACAAGGTGTACAAAAAATGCGATGGTATAAACAGCTCGAGAACAATTATTGGTTCGTTTAAAACACAGCCCCTACCCTGTTTGCCAGCCGAAAATATAGAGGTGAGCAACATAACATTCAGAACGGCAACACTATCGTGGGATTACGAAATTGACAACAACCAACTATGGGAAGTATACTACGGCTACAATACAGAATTTAGCACTTGGGACACCATAACAACCTTTACTCCTACCGTAAATCTAGACAACCTATACTACGATGCTCTGTACAATGTTCATATTCGCTCGTATTGCAATGTCGATTCCAACTTCTATAGCGATATAGCTATACAGTCGTTCCATACCGATTCGTGTGCCGATGTGAGCAATGTAGTGGTAGGACATATTACCGACAACTCGGCCATAATAACGTGGAGACCACAACAAGGACAAAACCAATGGGAAATAGCAGTGGCTCTCGAAGGTGTCGACGAACAGAACAGCGAAAAAATCACTGTAACAGAAACGCCATCGTACCAACTCACCAACCTGATATACGACACTATATACGACGTGTATGTACGCAATATTTGCGACAGCGGAATATATAGCGACTGGACCCCAAAAGTACAATTCCGCTCGAAAACAGGCAACATAAACACCGTAGGAAACAGTGCTACAAACATAGTGCTATACCCTAATCCGGCCGACAACGAAACCACTATATACACCGAAAACATAAGTGGAACCATAGAAGTAAGCATTACAAACATCAGCGGAAAAAAGGTATACAACAACACCATTCTTTGCGACGGAATACTACAACATAACATAGACTTGAAAGACTATACACCCGGAATATATTTCTTGAACATAAAAGGTAAAAACATCGACCATACAGAAAAATTGATAGTAAACTAAATAAATAATACGGCAATATAGCATATATTTTTGTATATTTGCAGAACATAACATAGTACAGAAAACAAATGAAATTATTTGTTGCAGAACATATTGAGAAGGTTTACTCTACCTACAAAGCCCTTGACGATGTAAGCATCGACGTGAGCGAGAACACTATTTTTGGACTTTTAGGCCCTAATGGTGCCGGCAAAACCACACTTATTCGGATAATAAACCAAATAACAGCACCCGATAGCGGACACCTATATTTTGGTGGCGAACCTCTACAACAGAAACACACCGCTATGATAGGATATTTGCCCGAAGAACGTGGTCTGTACAAAAAAATGAAAGTAGGCGAACAAGCTATGTACTTGGCTCAGCTGAAAGGACTACAAAAAAGCGAAGCAAAAAAAAGGCTGCAACATTGGTTTGACAAATTCGATATAGGCAACTGGTGGAACAAAAATGTAGAAGAGCTATCGAAAGGTATGCAACAAAAAATACAGTTTATAGTCACCATACTGCACGAACCCAAACTGCTTATATTCGACGAACCATTCAGTGGTTTCGACCCTATAAATGCCGACTTGCTAAAAACCGAAATATTGGAACTGCAAAAAAAAGGTGCCACCATTATTTTTTCTACACACAATATGTCGTCGGTAGAAGAACTGTGTAACGATATAGTGCTGCTAGACAAAGCCCAAGTCGTACTTTCCGGCAGTGTGAAAGACATACGAAAATCGTTTAGGAAAAATGTGTGGGAGATAGTTTATACACACAACAACAACTCTGACAACCTACTGCAACTACCACCACACTACACCGTACTGCATTCTGCCACCGAAGCAAACGAAACCACTATGCACATAAAACTACAACAAAACGAGGCTCCAAACAATCTGCTAAACACAATACTAGCTCAAAAACAAATAATATCGTTCAGAGAAATACTGCCAACGATGAATGAAATATTTATTGAAAACGTAACCAAAAACTAACATACATACATTATGAAAGCAATAGGTTTATTTTGCGGTTCGCATTGCGGCAACAATCCCTTGTTCAAACAAATAGCAGAACAATTGGGCAAACTTATAGCTACCAACGACTACACCCTTGTTTATGGTGGAAGCAGCTGGGGACTGATGGGCGTGGTAGCTTCGAAGGTACTAGAAAACAATGGCAAAGTGGTTGGTATAATACCCGATTTCTTTTCGGAAAATGTGGTAGAACAACGTGAAATAACAATACATAAAGTGAAATCGATGGCTGAGCGAAAAGAAATGATGGCTGATATGGCCGACGTATTTGTGGCTCTTCCGGGTGGTATAGGAACTCTCGACGAAGTAACAGAAATAATGAGTATGAACCAATTGGGACTGATAGCAAAACCTATCGGACTACTGAACTGCAACAACTTTTTCGACCCTTTTTTGAAACAGATAGACAATATGTTTGCCGAAGATTTGATTCACGAGGTGCACAGAAAAATGCTTACACACTCTACCGACCCTAAACTACTGCTGCAAAAATTGGAAACTATGCAGATACCAAATCAAGACGAGTGGTTTAAGGTGATAAAAAAGTAACACAACAAATAAAACATACATTATATTATTAACTTGTGTCGCTTACCGGTAAAATGGCAAGCGACTTTTTTTCCTAATACAAAAACAAAGCAACAATAATATAATATCCTAAAAAAATATCTGCCATACAATTTTATGTTCATTATTTCGTTTTTCTACTTTCGACAATGCAAAAGCCGAAAATAAGATAAATATTTTTTCTATATACAAACAATTTAATTGCTATGATCGATATTAAAACAAAAATTATAACATTCACTCTTTTAATAATTACATCCATATCGCAAGCCAATGCACAGCAACCAACACAAGACAGTGTGGCAAACGATATAAAATATTTGGAAGCGTCGTTCAGTAAGAACTACGACAGCATACTTACGTTTTATTTCAACAAACGCAACACCGAGCATATAACCAATCAGCACTACTGCCACGAAGAAATGGAGCAATATATAACATTCGACGAGATACCGGACTCCGTTTTATACTGCCAACTAAACAGCATACCTGCCGTTATACCTATGACGTACAACAGCATAGTGAAATCGTACATAAAAATGTATGTACGCCGTATGAGTAAGAATCTCAATAGTATGCTATCGTTGTCTGAATATTATTTTCCATTCTTCGACCAAGCATTGGAACGCTACAATCTACCCCACGAACTAAAATACCTACCCATAATAGAAAGTGCACTAAATCCGCAAGCAGTATCACGAGCGGGTGCTACAGGACTGTGGCAGTTTATGTCGGGAACAGGAAAGCTATACGGCCTGACCATAAACTCGCTTGTAGACGAACGAAAAGACCCACTGAAATCTAGCGATGCTGCTGCTCGCTATCTGAGAGATTTGTACAACATTTTCGGCAACTGGCATTTGGCTATAGCATCGTACAACTGCGGACCTAAAAACGTAAGCAAAGCAATAGCACGTTCGGGTGGAAGAACCAACTTTTGGGAGATATATCGTTTTTTACCAAAAGAAACAAGAGGATATATACCTGCTTATATAGCAGCTACATATATTATGACAAACTACGAAAAACACAACCTGAGACCCGACAATATAGACATACCCATCGAGACTGACACATTGATGATACACCACAACTTATATTTCAGTCAGATAACTAAATTTGTGCCTATCGACGACACTCAGATAAAACTGCTAAACCCTCAGTACAAAGAAGATATAATTCCGGGAGCTATGCAAACCTGCTACCTACGTTTGCCTATGGAATACATACCCACATTCATTCGTATGCAAGACAGCATTTTCAGTAGCGGTATGGACAGCATAATGCAACAAATGGTACTAAACGTAAAACCTATAGAAACAATAACACACACAGTGAAACGCAACGAAACATTGGGGAAGATAGCAAAACGATATGGTGTGACCGTGAATCAGCTGCGTAATTGGAACCCTAAATTGAAAAAGAACAGTATGTTGAAAATAGGTCAGAAGATAATAATTCAACGTAGCAATCCAATGTACAACAAAATGATACAACAAGCACAAAAAACATTGGAACAAGAAGATACAGTCACAACAGCTGTAGTAGATACAGCAACAGTTAATGTAGTGGCAGATACTGTGAACAATAACATAAAAACTGAACCCAAACCCAAAACTAAAAAAACAGAAACACCTAAACAACAACCCACAACATACACAGTAAAGAAAGGCGACACATTGGGAGCTATAGCAAAGAAATACAAAACAACAGTGGCAAACATAAAGAAACTAAACAATCTGAAATCAGACAAATTAAAAATAGGACAAAAACTAAGAGTGAAATAAAAAAAAGCTGTTTATCTTTTAAACCCAATAAGATAAACAGCTTTTTTAGTATAAACTATCTAGCACATTATTTTCTTTCCACTTGACACATTCATTCTTTATTTTCTAAGCTTAAAAACAATCTACCAGCTGCCACCGGCACCACCACCGCCAAAGCTGCCCCCACCAAAGCCTCCGAAACCACCACTGCCACCGGAGAAGTTTCCAAAACTTCCACTATGATTTCGTCCTACCATACTTCCAAGCCATAGAGCCGTAAAAGGGTCGATACCGCCATTGCCACGTCCTCCGCCAAAGTTGTTGTTGTCCGAACCACCTTTTTTAGACACTGACAACACCAATGCAAACACCACCATAGCTACGATAATAATGGTGGCTATAGGCAAATCGCTATAGCGAGCTTCGTTGTAGCTATATTCACCGGCAGCCACAGGCATAATAATATTCAACGCCGCCACCACACCGGCATAATAATTATTGTCTCTGAAGTAAGGAATCATTTCCAAATCTACAATCTCTTTGCATACCGCATCAGGCAAAGCCCCTTCCAATCCATATCCTGTTGCAATAAAAGCCTGACCCTTAGTGTCGTTTTTGGGTTTTATCACTATCACCAATCCATTATCGTGTTCGGCTTGGCCCACACCCCACTCCTCTCCTATCTTAAAAGCATAGTCGCTAATGCTGTATCCGTCCAAGTCGGGTGTAGTCACTATAAGTATCTGGGTTGATGTAGTATCGGCAAAAGCCACCAAATACTGCTCCAATGTAGATAACTGCACAGGTGTAAACAGTCCTGCATAGTCATTCACCAACCTATTGGTTTTCTTGGGTATAGCAGCAAAAGTAGTGATTGCTATCACTACCGACAAAATAAATATTGCTATCTTCTTCATCCTTGAGAAATTTTCTGTTTGTGTAAAAAATCTATTTTGAACCAAAGCTAATATCGTCGGACAGCTCGTTAATATCTTCACCCTTCTTGTATGGGAAAGCATCTTTCAATCGTTGTCCGGCTTCCAATATTCCATACACTACACCATCGGCAAACTGATTTCTCCTGAAATAGTCCAACATACCATTCTTTGTAGTCTCCCAAAAGTCTTTAGGCACAATGGCATTTATACCTGCATCACCTATTATAGCAAACTTTTTCGACTCGGTAGCCAAATATATCAGCACACCGTTTCGCAGTTTGGTTTTTTCCATTTTTAGTTGCTTAAACCACCAGGCTGCACGGTCCAGCACATCTTCGTCACACGTTCTATCTATATGCACACGAATCTCTCCCGATGTGCAAAGTTCGGCAGTTTGTATGGCTTGTACTATTTTTGTTTTTTCGCTTTCGCTAAAAAATGCTTTCATATCAATCAATATTAAAATATAAAGGTATGTAAAAAAGGGGGTGTTCTCCTCTTTTTTCATTATAAAGAAACACTCCCTTCAAGCTATTGTTATATTTTTCTTTCTTTAAAATTCAAAATTCACTTCAGGAGCCTTGTCAGCACCTTCGGCTGCTTTGAAGTAACCTTTCTTTTCAAAGCCCCCCATACTTGCTATTATGCTGTTTGGAAATTTACGAATCATAGTATTGTAGGCTTTTACCACTTCGTTGAACTTATTACGTTCTACAGCAATTCTGTTTTCGGTACCTTCCAACTGAGCTTGCAAATCACGAAAATTTTGTGTCGCTTTAAGTTCCGGATAGCGTTCCACAGTTACCATCAGTCTGCTCAACGCAGAGCTCAAACCGTCTTGAGCCCTTTGGAATGCAGCAATATTGGCTTCGGTAAGGTCGTCGGCGTTCACTTGTACCGATGTTGCTTTAGAACGTGCATCGATAACAGCTTCCAATGTACCCTTTTCAAAATCAGCAGCACCTTTTACTGTACTCACCAAATTAGGTATCAAATCCATACGACGTTGATAAACATTTTCTACTTGTGCCCAAGCACTGCTTACGCCTTCTTCGGCTGTAATCATACGATTGTTTGTACTAACGCCCCAAACAACTCCAATAAATACGATGGCTGCCACTGCTATTAGCACAATCCATCCTGTTGATAGTTTTTTCATTTTTTCTTTGTATTTTATGATTTTATATAATTAGTTTTTTCGTTTTTCAATAAAAACGTCGCCTATAAAAACAGCAAATATATAGTTTTAGTATGCCGGGCAAAAATAATTATTATTTATTCTTGCTCCAGATGTCTCACCACTACATTACAATCAAAGTTGCTTTTTATATAGTTTGCCAACTGCTCGGCACAGTATACAGATCTATGCTGTCCGCCTGTACAACCAAAATTCACCTGCAACGATATAAACTTACGAGCCCGGTATTTTCTCACGGATTTTGCCACAACACCAAACACCAATGCCAGAAACTCTTTCACCTCGGGTTCTTTTTCAAGAAACTCTATCACAGGTTGGTCTTTGCCGGTAATGTTTTTGTACTGTTGGTAGCGTCCCGGATTTGGCAAAGCCCTACAGTCGAATACAAAACCGCCACCATTTCCACTGGCATCTTGTGGGTATCCCCTCTTGAACGAGAAACTGTTTATGCTTACAGTAAGCTTCGAAGCCTCTTCCAGTTTGGCGACTTTGTCAGCCAAGAAAGCAGAATGTACTATGCTGTTCCACACCATTTTCAAATGAGGAATATCCAACATAGGCTCTTTGTTTTCTATCAGCCATTGCATATTAGCCACTGCCGGAGCTATACTCCTTACAAAATGCTCTTTGCCCTCGTAAAAGCCTCTATATCCATAGGCACCCATAGCTTGCATAATACGCAAAAGCACAAAACAATAAAACTCTTGTTTGAACTGTTCTTTGTCTACAGCCTGTCTGTCGGCAAGTTTGGACACATAGTAGTCTAACAACTGTTCACGCAGCTGATTTGGCATCTCGGCCTTAGCATCAAACAATAGCGAAGCCAAATCGTAGTGCAAAGCCCCACGTCGTCCCCCTTGATAGTCGATAAAGTATAAGCTATTGTTGTGCAACATTATATTCCTCGACTGAAAATCTCTATACAAGAAATATCCACTGTCTATAGCCGAAAGATATGTTGCAAAGGTATTGCAATCGTTTTCCAATAGTTGCTCGTCGAATGGTATATATGCCAATTTAAGGAAATGATATTTGAAATAATTCAAATCCCAACATATAGATTGAGTATCGAAAGCTGCACGAGGATATGAATTTGAGAAATTGGCATCTCTACCTAGAAATTGTATATCCATCAAGCTATCTATCACCCTTTTGTACACATCCACCACCTCGCCATCAAAAGGTGTATTGTTGTTCTTTTTAGCTTGCAAAAAGTCGTACAATGTAATATTGCCCAAATCTTCCAACAAGTACATAGTTTTTGTACTATCCACCGAATAAACCTTTGGCACCGCAACACCTCTCTCGATAAAGAAATCCGAGTAGTATAAAAATGCCTCGTTTTCTCTTACATCACTATTTTTTGCAAGCAAACACTGCTTGTTCTGTCCTTTAAGTCGGTAGTACAATCTATTTGAACCGTGAGCCGATAGCGGTTGAATATCTAAACATTGTTCGCCGGCCCAATCCTCGAATAATTTCTTCATCATTTTTTCTCGTTCAATTTCTTCAAAAGAATAAACATTGCCACCACCAATCCCAATAAAGACAACACCACCTTGAACACCGGCAATGCAAAACCAATATACATATCTAATTTATAACCACCCCACACACCCAAAAATACAGAAACAGCCATCTCTATACCCAATGTCGAAAAAACGACATATTCGTTTAGCGAAGACTTACCTTTCTTATTCATAGCAAATAGCAGAATAGTAGCTATTATATATAGCTGACAGAAAAAATCCTATCTTATTTGGTAGAGTTGGTGTTTATTTTCACCTCGTCAAACATCTTACAGGTACCATCAAATTTGGCACCGGGTTCTATAGAAAGTTTATTTACTACTATATCGCCCTTTACCGATGCCGAAGCATAAAGAGACAACAATTCTTTTACTTGCAGATTGCCCACTATAGTACCTATAACATTGGCATTTTGGCAAATTATATTACCAAGAATTTTACCTTTTTCGCCTACTACCAATTTACCATTTATAGTAATATCACCTTCCAACAATCCATCCATACGAAAATCGCCCGGGCTGGTAATACTTCCCTTTATTACAGTTCCTGCTGTTATTGTATTTATCGAACTATTATCTACTACTACTGTTTTTGCCATAACTATTATATAGTTTATATTATTATATTTTTTACTTCTTTTTTTGAGAGTACAAAATTACACTTTTTTTTCCAATTCTAAGCCTTACCTATTTAAAATATTATTTCTCAACCATATTAAGATTTATATTTTTGCTACATTATTTCTTATTTATATAGTATTTTTCAAAGAATTTTCTGTATGCTTCCACATTTTTCTTATTATAGAATGTTTGATAGTTTTGAACAGATATAACAAACGAAGTGTAATATTTTTTATCAAAACGTTCCAAATCATTAGCTTTGGTAGTCAAATATTTCCAATAATCTAAAGCATCAGCGGCATTGTCAAACTTATGCACCGTTATCAGCTGTTTGTCGGCAGTAAGCAACATCACATTAGTTTTCAAAGCCTTTGCCGAATAGTATGCCATATTGAAGTCAGACACTGCATACTGCATTTCTGTAGCTCTTATCTTCTCGTCGTCCAATATAAATATCACATAGTGTTGCAAGTTTTCACGATAACGATACAACTGACTTTCCGGTGGCAATTCATCGTTC
This sequence comes from Bacteroidales bacterium, assembly GCA_017561155.1. Classification (GTDB taxonomy): domain Bacteria; phylum Bacteroidota; class Bacteroidia; order Bacteroidales; family P3; genus HGM05376. The sequence continues at coordinate 41,516 of JAFZDP010000030.1, forward strand.
ACCTTAGAAGCAGCAACATCTGTAGATGTAGTCAGCTTGTTAGTTTTTCCACCCGAGTTTTCGTCGATAGTCTCACCATCGCTTGTTTGCTTAAATCCATTTTTCAACAATTTTATCTGCTCGCTAACAAGTGGAGTTATATCACTTTTCGGATACTTACTTTCTATTTCTTCCAACATAGCTATAGCCTCTGCCGTTTTATTAGTCTTAGCCAAAGCTATCGCATTCCAATACTTATACTTTGGTATCAGGCCCTCTTCTTTGGTATATATCTGCACCGCCGCCGATGCCCTTACAATAACCTGATGGTAACGTTTTTCGGCAAACAACTGATATATATCTTCGTATTCGGTTTCCGCCATCTTGTTGCGTTTGGCCATTTCAAGATAATAATCCTCGTCACGTATCAGATTGGCATAATCGCTATCGGGAAAACCACGCAAAATCATATTTCTATAGTAGTTGGCACTGGGTGTATTACCCTGCTTGTCGTAGATCTTATACAACTGATAGAAAGCAGGCAAGACATAATCTGTACCCTGATAATCATCGACCAACCGCAAGAAACATTCCAATGCTTTTTCTTGGTTTTCGATACCTGCATCGTATATAAAACCAGCATTCAACAAGCAACGAGCTATATCCTCATGCATACTATCTCTACGGCCTTGTGTTTTGGGCAAATCTTTCAAATAGTAATCTACACTATATTTATCGTCAGCAGCATTGGTAACAGATTGTGTAGTTGAAGCCATAGTGCTATCAGTAGCCTCTGTATCTTCTGTGTTAGCAAACAATTCGTTGGTACTAATACCCAACGACACACCCGGTTTCTGACTCAAAAACCAATAGTCTTCCAATTCTCTTGTACCCCACACTCGCATAAAACTTTCTTTACCTTTCTGCACCGTCGACGAATTGTAGAAATACCAATCACCCACAAGAGTATTTTGCATCGAAGTTTTAAGTTCTTGTTGCAATGCAGCTTCAATAGCGTCTTCTTTCTTTTTCTCGTCTATCTCTTTTTGCTTTGCAATAAGTGTTTGTATGTATTTTTCCCTATCGACAGGATTCATATCTGCAAGCATAAACAAACTATCGTTCAGTGCTATCACCCTTGTATTTTCCACCAGCGAGGTTAGCAGCCTATGACGCTCTTTTATAAAGTCAGCATCAGGATAATCTTGAGGCAATATTATCAATGCTGTATCGTAATACTTCTGAGCTTCGTCGTAGTTTTGATACACATCGTACAATACATCTGCAAGTTTTAGTGCCGATTTTATTTTCTGCGACTTGTTTGTAGTACTTACAGCTATCGATTTTTCAAAGTTCTCGCAAGCTTTTTTAGCATTCTTGGCACCAAGATACATCTCGCCTTTGGCATAATATATTTGGTCGACAAATTCGTAGTTTTTCTTATCAGCCAACATCTTATCCAATATCTTTTCTATGCCTTTGTAGTCACCCTTAGATATATCGTAGCACGATGCAATATTCATCTTGGCGTTAAACTCCATAACATAGTTTGGCCTCATAGATAGAGCTTTTTTATAATACTTGGTAGCAGTAGTTTTCTTGTCCAACTTATGGTATATCTGAGCCATAATAAAGTACAACCTAGCCTTTTGCTTTTTATTAGATGTATTATCTAAACTCAACCTAATAAAATCGACAGCTTTTTTATACTTCTCTTGAGGTAACAAACATTCCACCATTGCCGGATACAATAAGTCTGCCATCTTAGCCGACATTTTACCCGAATTGATAGCTGCATCTATTTGGTCTAAAAGCATCTCGGCATCAGTATATTGTTTATCGTGAGTAAGAGAACGTGCATAAAGAATTTTTGCCTCATCTGCAATATCTGTACCTGCATATTGCCCCATAACATACCTACACGTTAGAATTGCCGCCTGATAGTCTTGTTTATAAAAATGTGCATAGGCCATCATCAGATAACTCTTTTTCACATAGGTAACATATTCTTTACCTTTTATAAAGATACTGTGTTTTTGCACTCCGGTAGCACCTTTTTCCAATGTACGATCCAACAGAGGATATACCGAAATAGCATTTTCCTTAGTTCCCAATCTGTAGACAGGCAATATCTGAGTATAATCGTCGACAGTCTTGGTATCCAATTGTTTTTTGGCTTCTTTCAAACTTTCATTACCATTCCACCATACATTGTAATGTGTGGTAGTATTGTGATATAATCTATTCGCAAACTTGTTTTTCTGGGTAGAACAACCTGTTGCAAACATCACAGCCCAAAGCAATAGAAGATATTTATATTTTATATGGTGTATTTTCAAAACTTATTCTCTGTATTTAAACTATCCATGATATAACTACAAAGTAAGCATTTTAGTATAAAACAGAAAATATTTTTAGACAACAGAAATTTGTGAGTTATGAGCTAAAGAGTAGAGAGTATATAGAAAGCAATTTATATCTAACCACAACAAACCTCTCTCTACTCATCGCTCACTGCTCAAAAAAAGGTAAACCAGGCACCCGGTTTTTTTTATACGAGTTGGTTTAAAAACGTATATATAGATTTCGTATATATTATTTTTCTTCCCACTTATTTTTGTGGACTTTTTCCCACATCATTTTTTCGGCATCGTAAGGTTTTCGTTGTTCGTTCTTGTATCCCAAGGCTATTATACATTCTACCTCTATATTTTCCGGCATAGACAATAGTTGCTTCACATATTGTCCGGCAGTAGTATTGTCGTCGTACATTCGTTCTCTTATCTGCACCCAACAGCTTCCTATTCCAAGATCCTCGGCTTGCAACTGCATAAATGCAGCCGCTATCGAAGTATCTTCTATCCAGGCTTCGCTTTGTTCTGTATTGGCTGCCACCACTATTGCTGCTGTAGCTGTTTCCAATGCCACTGCTCCAAACTTTTTGCAAGTTGCCAATGCTGCCAACATCTCTTTATTGTCGACTACCACAAATTGCCACGCACGACTATTTTTAGAGGTTGGAGCCACAAGAGCTGCTTCCATTATCATATTCAACCGGTCTTGTGTAAGCACCTGGTCCGTATACTTTCTTGTACTTCTTCTACGCATCAACAGTTCTTTCAAATTTTCCATACTATAATATTATTATATATCTTGTTAGTTATTTTGTTGCTATCATTTTATATTTTGCAAAGATACGACTTTTTTCTCAAAAACCATATCTCAGCTGCAGTTTTATTTCTTGTTTATGATTGGCATCTATCATCTCCAACCCCGAACCTATGGTTACGTTTTCCGGATAGTACGATATGCTGTACCGCAAAGCAAGTCGTAGATTTTTAGCTACCTCCCAATCCATAAGCAGATACATCCTAATACCCTTGCCATAAAAAGCAGGTGTAGAAAACTCGTACAACAAATCCCTCTCGTATGTATATATCCGAGCATCATAGTCGGCAATATTGAAGTATGCACAACGTGCTACTAACGACAAAGGTCGTCTATCCGAATGATAGCACACCTCTTGGTAAACCAATACCCCACCGGTGTTGCCTACCATAGCAGGTGTAAAGCGTGAATATATTGCCCTAGTACTGAAACTCCATCTACTATCCGGCAAATAATTTATCTTCAGTTGCAATTGCTGCAATAGTGTTTGTTCAGTTATTGGCACGTGATTTTGTTCCGAACTTGCATTGGCTGTACTTTCTTTGCACCTATATTGCACCACCAACGAGGTATGCTTAAATATATTTTTTGTCAGCTTCAATCTGCAATCCATACCATTCGTAGGCGAATATACCTGATACCTCAACCAAGGCATCTCAAACACATCAGCACTTGCCACCACACGTATATCCCAAGGTAATTTGAAATTAAAAACAGCCGCAAGTCCATTTTCGTTTCTGCTATCAGAATTTTGTCCCAGACCATTGCTGTACATATTTTGGTAGTCCTTGCCATAGTTTCGGTAGTATACCGATAAAGAGACATCATTCCCGGCCCAAAGCTGAGCACCTGCAATAGAGGCATTTTTTCCTTCGCCATCAAAAGCACTTTCGGCAAAAAGAAGAATATTTCTAAACAGATAAGATGCATCTACTCCCACCGACATATTATTGCTTCCCGAAAAATAATAACAATTGTAGAAATATTCTTTTGGCGACAAAATAGCATCCAAATGCTGATAATATCCATTTATTCCTAGTGTAAAATTGGTATTGTTATATTGCAGACTACCTCCGGTTACAGTCTCTCCAACAAGGTCTTTCTTCTGCAATTCTTTTTCGGTTCTATGGTATCCGGAAGTATAAAAACTCTGAAACACATTCTGTCCGTTGTTTGCAACAGTCATATTAGTAGCATCACGTTTTTTGTAAGATACAAAAGCAGCCATCGACGTATGCTTACCTAATGCCACCTGCAAAGCACCCCCTTTCAAAAAATCGTGCTCAGCAAAAGGACTTACCGCCTTGACAACAGGTGCATACTTTTTGATATTGCCATCGACAGTAAATTTCATACCACTACCGGTCCACATTGTAAGTCCCTGTCCCAGCTGTATATTGTAGTTTCCGACAGCCAGTTTCTGTACACGACCCACATTTTTAAGCATAAAGGTAACCCCATAATGATCGAACCCCAACTTCTGACTTTGCCCAAACAACTCTTCGCCGGCATCTTTATCGCCCGAAAAAGAAAAGAATAAATTATCTTTATACTTGTAATTATATCTAAAATAATACCTAAACGAATCGCCAAGATAAGACGAATCAATATATCCTTTTTTTATTTCCAGAGTAGTCTTAGTACCCAATACCACAGTATGTTTACCTAAAGTCAACATATCCTTTATCGCCACAGACTTACCATCTTCTACAGGTTCTGCTACAACAAAGGGGTACAATAGTTGAAGTGTAACCGAATCGATAACACTTATAAAAGTGAGTTCAGACAAACTAAGCATTTGTCCCTGCTGTTGAACATAAGCACGTATAGCATTGAGATGTTTTTCTTGAACAAAAAACAGATTCAACAACTCTTTCGAAGTTGTATCGTTTACATTGATTTTATTTTCCAGATAAAAATTGAGAATCTCTAACACCTCGTTCTCGTCGGCAGAATATTCCGTCTGCTGAACATATATTTCCATATATTCCTCCAATGCCACGTCAACTCTACTTGTTTGACTCCATACTACCAATGGCAACAACCACAATACCCCTACTATCAATATCCGCTTCAACATAACCATCAGAAAGAATAATTAACAGTAATATTCGATGAAACACCTAAACTATTATGCACATGTGCCGAGAAATCAATATTCAAATCACCGGTCAACAAACCTACGCCAAAAGTATACAATATAGGACAAGTAGAAAAACCGATACGGGCAAACATAAAATCAAACACCTTATACTCCAATCCCCATCTAATATTATGTTTCATATACACATTCTTTTCTACCTCTACAGCAGCCTCTAATAATGGTGACACGGCATAAGAAGCCCCAAGTTTAAACAACGACGCTATAGAAATATCAGTATCCACAACTCTTCCCAATGGATTGAAAGCATAAAGCCCGATCACCCAACCATCAGAAGGTCGTACCTGCAATGCTACAGCAAAAGAAACATTATTATATTTGTCGTAATAGACATCAGAAGTTCCACAATGCAGATAATCCAACTCTACCCCCAACGATACATATAGTCCCAATCTCTGAGCATATTGCATAGCCACACGCTGTTCGCTATAACCAATATTTCCAAAATGGGTATACCTTAAAGCCATAGCATTGATACCACTGATAGGCACTGCCATCTGTATAGATTTATAACTCAACTCCGACAACATAAAGTTTTCGGCAAAACCTATACCTATATATCTATTGTTTAAATATGACAACCCTGCAATATTATCTATAGTCGAACAGAAATCTTTAAGTCCGACAGACACGCCACCCATAGCAGCACCCCGCGAGCCTACAACAGGAAACTCGAACTGAGAATAGGTCGAAAATGTCAGTGCAAAAAATAATGCAAACAGACTATACTTTTTTCGTATTTTGAACATATCGCACAATATTTTTGTTGTAAAAATACCTATAATTTGTAGTAAAAATACATTTTAACAATAACAGCATATCCATCTAACAAATTAATTATAAACACATTCCAATATTATATCCATTTTATTCAAGATGCTAAATTATAAAAATAATTGGTAATATAAATAATAATGTTTACTTTTGCAGTTCATAACTAAGAAAATATGGAATTACAAAATGTAAAACTTTTCGACGACAACCTTGAATTATACTCCTCTCAATTGACCGATATAGAGAATGCCAAACACTATATATTTTTGGAAGTCTTCCGCTTCAACGAAGATGCAATGGGGCAAAAATATTGTATGGCATTAGCCAAGAAAGCCAAACAAGGAGTTAAAGTAAAAGTACTCGTCGATGCTTGGGGAACAAAACAAGACTCTACCTTTCTGAATCCTATAGTAGAAGCCGGTGGAGAGGTTCGTTTTTTTCAAAAACTATATCTGACTCTCAATTTTATTTCAAACAATCACCGCAGAAATCACCGCAAACTACTTGTTATAGACAACGAGATAGCATATATGGGGTCGGCAAATATATCGGCCTACTCGCTGGTATGGAGAGAGCTAAATATACGCATCGAAGACCGTATGGCACGACTATTCAGAAAAGTGTTTTTAGACAACTTTGCTTTGTACAAAAAATTCAATATCGACAAGATAAGATTCAAACGCAACATATTCTACAAGCAGTTGATGATAATGCAAGAAGTTCCCTCGAGAAACAGACAACGCTTGCGACACAAATACGAACAGCTGATAAAGAACGCGAAAAAGAATATAGTGATAGAGACTCCTTATTTTCTTCCTAGTTCGAAACTAAGGAAAGCCTTGACTTGGGCTGTGCACAGAGGGGTAAACGTTACTGTAGTTATGCCCAAACACTCCGATGTGCAAACAGTAGACATCATAAGACGACACTACTTGGGACGAATGCACAAAAACGGCATAAACATTAAGTTTTATACACCGACCAACTTACACGCAAAATGTGTGTTTGTAGACGAAGAAACATTCTCGATAACATCGGCGAACTTTGACTATCGCAGTTTTCAACATCAACACGAGATAGCACTTATAGGAAAAGAGAAAAAGATAACCAAACTACTGAAAGCACACATAGACACTACATTAGAAAGTTGCGAAGACTTCGACTATCAAAAATGGCTAAACCGCACACGTTTCGAGAAATTTTTCGAATGGTTTTTGCTACCTCTAAGGTTCTTGATGTAGTGATAGGCCGTCATATTATTCGAGACACAGCCATACATAAATTCAGCAGCAATCCTAAGTCGTAGCGAACCTTTGTCCGATTCAAAAAAAAAGCGTACCTTTGCAAATTGAATTTTAGATAAACATCAACTATAAAAAGGATATGAATTGGATTAACGATTTGATATTTGGCACCGGCATAGGACACAGCGTTATGTTGTTGTGTATATGTATAGTATGTGGAATATTATTGGGACGAATAAAGATATTTGGAATATCTTTAGGTATAACTTTTGTGCTTTTTGTGGGCATAGTTATGGGACATTTTGGCATCACAATGAACCCCGAAGTTATGCATTTTATGAAAGAATTTGGGCTTATACTCTTTGTTTTTTCGGTCGGAATGCAAGTAGGACCCGGATTTTTTTCGTCTTTCAAACAAGGAGGTATAACCTTAAATATGCTAGCAACAGGTGTTGTACTACTTGGAGTAGCAGCCACCATAATTATCCATTTTGTGACAGGCTTACCTATGGAAACAATGGTAGGTATACTATCAGGTGCAGTAACCAATACGCCCGGTCTTGGTGCAGCACAAACAGCATATACCGATATGACAGGTGCTAGTGCTAATGGCATTGCTCTTGGATATGCAGTATGTTACCCTTTGGGTGTGGTAGGTATAATATTGTCTATAGTAGTTATACGATATGTATTTAAAATCAGTTTCGAACGCGAACAACAAGAGCTTGATGCACTAGACAACTCTGCTGCAAACCAAGCCAAACTATTCACCCTTGAAGTTCACAACCCTGCAATATTCGGACACAAAGTAGCAGATGTAGCCAAACTATTAGTACACCGCGAACTAGTGATAAGCAGAGTACTACACATAGATGGCACTATGGAGATTGCTTCGTCGGATACTATACTAAACGAAGGCGACAAAGTGTTTGTGATAACCATAGAATCGGATATAGAAGTAATAGCTACCATAATAGGAAACGTAATTCCTATGAAACCCGAAGAGTGGTACAAGCTAGACAAAAGCCTTATATCTCGTAGAATCATCGTGACCAAAAACGAATTAAACGGAAAACGTTTGGGCGAACTTAATTTGAGAAAATTGTATCACATAAACATATCGCGTATCAACAGATCGGGGGTAGACCTTGTGGCACGTCCGAACCTAATACTTCAACTTGGCGACAGACTGACAGTTGTGGGTGGCGAAGAAGATGTGAAAAAAGTAGAAGAGATACTTGGCAATAGTATGAAACGCCTAAACGAACCAAACCTTATAACTCTGTTTTTAGGTATATTCTTAGGAGTATTGGCAGGTAGCATACCTATTATGTTCCCGGGCATACCTCAACCCGTCAAACTAGGTCTTGCAGGAGGTCCACTTATTGTAGCAATACTAATATCGAAATTTGGATACAAATACAAACTTATCACCTACAACACCATAAGCTCCAACCTTATGTTACGCGAAATAGGTATAACCATATTTTTGGCTTGTGTAGGTATAGGTGCCGGCGAAGGATTTATAGATACTATCATAAATAAAGGCGGTCTTATATGGATGCTATATGGTTTCATAATATCGTTTGTTCCTTTGTTTATAATGGGTATTATAGGTCGCAAAGTGTGCAAGATAAACTACTTTACCCTTATGGGACTTATGGCCGGTTCTACCACCGACCCTCCTGCCCTTGCTTATAGCAACGCTACTGCCGGAAACGACGCTCCTGCTGTAGGATACGCTACTGTATATCCTCTTACTATGTTTTTAAGAGTACTTACTGCTCAACTATTGATACTTATTTTCTGTTAGCTCAAAAACACAACACAGATGAGTAAGATACTGATTGTCGACGACGAAGAGGATTTGTGCGAAATTCTTAAGTTTAATCTCGAAAGCGAAGGTTACAATGTAGATACCGCCAATTCAGCCGAAGAAGGACTAAAAATTCTTTCGACGGAACATATTCTTGTACTTCTCGATGTGATGATGGATGATATGAACGGCTTTCAAATGGCCAACAAAATACGCAAAGACCTACACAGCGAAGTGCCTATAATATTCCTTACGGCCAAAGATACCGAAAACGATATGCTTACAGGCTTCAATGTTGGTGGCGACGACTACATAACCAAACCATTCTCGCTGAAAGCAGTATTGGCCAGAATAAAAGCAGTGCTACGCAGAGTTCCAAAAACAGAAATAGAAAAAGAAATTACAATAGCATCGGTATTCGAATATAACGGATTGAAGATAAACTTCGACACTAAGAAGACAACTATAAATTCAAGAGAGATACAGCTTACACGCAAAGAATATATGATACTTGCCCTTTTGACACAATCGCCTAAACGATTCTTTTCGCGAGAGCAAATACTATCACAAGTGTGGGACGACGACACTTATGTAACAGAACGCAGCGTCGACGTGCACATAACACGATTGAGAAGAAAACTTGGCGATTTGGGTGTATGTATAATAAACCGTACCGGATTTGGCTATTCGTTCGACAACTAACATTCCCCCCCAAAAAAATAAAGCAACTATGAAAAAAATACATTTATCGCACAAACAACGATTGGTGTTTTATTTTCTTCTTTCATTTGTATTGTACATCATAGCAGTGGTTGTAATACAAACCTCGATAAGCAAAAAACACCAACGTGAAACCAAAACAGAAGTAGCTAAAACATACCTTTCCATAGCTCAAAAAGAACTCAACAATGGTCAGGACATAAATGAAGTGCTGAAAATATTACCCCAAAACTACCGACTTACAATAATAAACAACAAAGGTTCGGTATGCTATGATAATATAGCCAACAGCACAGCAAACCACAACGAACGTCCAGAAATAATATCAGCAAAGACCGATAGCGTAGGTGTATATTTTAGAACATCCGAAACAACAAATCAAGACTATATATATGTTGCCACACAGTTAGCCAACGGCAATACCATACGAATAGCAACACCATACGAAGTAAGCAACCAATACTTGGCAAACATCGACAATATTTTGTTGTACATTGCAGTGTTTGTTTTCTTTGCGGCTATACTACTTGCTATATACTTTTCCGACAAATTTTTGGGAGTAATGACCACTCTGAAAAACTTTGTGGCATCGGCCGAAAAGGGCAATGTAGACTACGAAGCGGTACACTTTCCCGACACATATTCGGGCGAAGTGGGCAGCAAAATAATATCGCTATACAAGCAGTTGGAGATAAGCAAGCTGCAGATTATAGAAGAAAAAGACCGAAACAGAAAAATGAAACAAGAGATGACCAACAACATCTCGCACGAACTAAAAACTCCAGTAAGTAGTATAAGAGGATATTTGGAAATACTACTAGGCTCTAAACCTGTACCCGACGACAAACGCCAATACTTTTTGGAACGCTCGTACTCTCAGACACTGCGACTATCGAATTTGATAAACGACGTGTCGATAATAAACAAGATGGAAGAATCGGCAGAGCTATTCCAAAAAGAAAAAATAACGATAGCCGAAATAGCCAACGAAGCCATAGTAGAACTTGAAGACAAAATACAAGAACGCAACATCACCATAAAAAACAACATATCGGACAGCATAGCCATAAACGGAAACCACAGCTTGGTGTATGGTATTTTCCGCAACCTGATAGAAAACGCTGTATTTTATGCCGGCGACAACATTACCATAGGCATGGAATGCCATAGAGAGGACCAAAACTTCTACTACTTCCGCTTTTACGATACAGGGTGCGGTATTGACGAGAAATATATAACACGCATATTCGACCGTTTCCTTCGCATCGATGAAGGACGTAGCAGGAAAAATGGTGGCACAGGATTGGGACTTTCCATTGTGAAACATGCTGTACTGTTTCACAACGGTGGCATCATAGCCAAAAATGCTGCAACAGGAGGTTTAGAGTTCTTTTTCTCGTTAGAAAAATAGTCTATCCCTCCAAACTACTATTTTCCAAATGCAAATCCTTTTCGGCACTTCAAAGCCACCAGTGTTGCCATAAAGCACAATAGGCTATTGACAACAAATATAAAATCGGGACTATTGTTTGAAAATACCACCTCGAACATCTTGATGATAAAAGGACTTATCAATACCGCAAGATAGTTCATCGACATGACAAAGGCCAACGCCATAATAACATTACCCGACGCCGACAATTTGGCTGTTTTGTCGTAAATAAGAGGTTGAATAACACCATAGCCAAACCCGGCAAGCACCGAACCTATGATAAATAGCACTATGTGGCGAGAAAAGAATATAATTATAAGTCCTATGGCCATAAACAGCAAATTTAACCAATTGACACTCGACTGTGTTTTGTCTAAAATTTGAGTTATGAAAAATCCCGGTATAGTTATAGCCAAGAAGAACACCGATATCACAGTTCCCGACATTTCGCTACTCATTTTGTACTGTTCCATAAGGAATGGCAAATTCAAAGGTACAGAAAGCACGCTGTAGGTGACAAAAAAGTACAACAACATTAGCGACAATAGCTTTTGCCTATCTATTGGCTGTTGGGGCGTAGCAGTCGTTTTGGCAATAGTTGCCGACGACGATTTGGGCAAAAAGTAACACAAAACTATCGACAGCAATGGCAAACAATACACCACAAACGGAGCATGCCAATTGATGTTTGCCAACCATCCTGTAACGTAGGTTGCAACTACGAGAGTGAGATTGTTTATACCTGAGCTGATACCTAGTTGTTGGGTACGATAGCGTCCATCGAAATATTCGGCTATAAGACCCGTAGACAATGGTATGACTATACCTGCACCCACTCCCAGTATGCAACTTACCACTATAAGTCCCAACATACTATTGATAAAAAAATACGACACGCCGCTAAGTAAAAATATCGTCAAACCCACCAACAATATTCCTACCTTGTTTTTGCTTGCCGACAATCGGCCGGACAAAAACAGAAAGGGTATTACCAACATCGAGGGCAACGACGACAACATTTGTATTTCCAAATCGGAAGTGTGAGGAAACACCGTTTTCAAATCGCCCATAATTGGAGATATAGCCAAGCCGGGCAACGATGTTATGGCCGACACCGACCAAATAGCCAAAAGTGCCAATACCGATATTTGCATTTTTCCTGTTTCTATCTTTTTCATAACTGTTTTCTTTTTTTAGTACGATGTAGCATAAACACATTTTCTGCGCCCTTAGTTTTACAACACGTCGTTTTTTGGCATTATGCTTTCTGGATACAAAAATACAGCGAGACCAAAAACTTATGTGTTCCCGACCTCGCTGTAGCATATCATTTGGTTTATCGTCAATCAAACGAATGTATTGCAGTCTTTATTATGGCTAAGGCTTCTCGTAGTTGATCTTCGGTTATTACCAGCGGCGGAGCAAACCTTATAATGTGGGTATGTGTAGGCTTTGCCAATACTCCTAAATCTTTCATAGCCATACATACGTCCCATGCCTGTTTTCCGTTTTTGGGTCGTATTATCACAGCGTTTAGCAGTCCTTTTCCTCGCACTTTTTCTACCATATCCGATTTTATAGCATACATCTCTTCTCTGAATATTCGGCCCAGATAGTCGGCTTTTTCCATCAAGTTTTCGTCTTTCACCACTTTCAGCGCTGCTATGCTCACTTTGGCAGCAATAGGATTTCCGCCAAAAGTGCTGCCATGTTCGCCGGGCTTTATGTTCAGCATTATGTCGTCGTCGGCAAGCACAGCCGATACAGGGAACGCCCCACCACTCAATGCCTTGCCCAAAATAAGGATATCCGGACGCACATTTTCGTGGTCGCAAGCAAGCATTTTTCCTGTACGACCTATACCGGTCTGAACCTCGTCGGCCATAAACAAAACGTTGTGCTTCTTGCAAATATCGTAGCACTTTTTCAAATATCCCTCGTCCGGGACATACACACCTGCTTCGCCCTGTATAGGCTCTAACAAGAATCCTGCTACGCTAGTGCCATGCTGCTGCAACACTGTTTCCAAAGCATTGGTATCGTTGTATGGGATACGTATAAATCCGGGAGTAAGCGGACCATAATCGGCATACGACTCGGGATCGTTGCTCATGCTTACGATGGTGATGGTACGACCATGAAAATTACCATCGCAACACACTATCGTCACCTTGTCGTTGGGAATACCTTTGTTTTTCACACCCCAACGGCGTGCCAACTTCAACGCTGTTTCGTCGGCTTCGGCACCGGTGTTCATAGGCAACACTTTTTGGTAGCCGAAATACTCTGTTATATACTTTTCCCACTCGCCCAAGCAGTTGTTGTAGAATGCTCGCGAACTTAGGGTAAGCAAATGTGCCTGCTCGCACATAGCCTCTACTATCTTGGGGTGGCAATGCCCCTGATTGACGGCAGAATAGGCCGACAAAAAATCATAATATCGTTTCCCTTCACAGTCCCACACATAGGGGCCGTCGCCTTTGGCTAAAACTACCGGAAGCGGATGATAATTATGGGCTCCGTAGCGCGCTTCCATTGCAATGTAGTGTTCTGATTTTGTCATTGTGTTGTATGTTTTTATGTTGTTAATAATTGATTTTGATACAACAAGGGCAAATTTCAAAAAGAACCTTTTCTCTCTCCTTGTCTGCACCTTGTTTTTTATTATATCGTTTTCGCACACAGATGTGCAAAATTCATATTTTCGTACAAAGAAATAACCATCAAAATAGAAATTTTGTTTTGCACACAAGGTAAAAAAACGTTTTTTTTAAATTCTTTATATATTTGAAATACAAGAGAAAAAAAACAGCACACCGCTGTAGCAGAAAAAAAGCATTTTATCAATTGAAATAAAAGTCGTAACTTTGCAATGCAAAATCTGAGTAATGTCCACGTGGTGGAATTGGTAGACACGCCACTTTGAGGGGGTGGTGCTGCGAGGCGTGCAAGTTCAAGTCTTGTCGTGGACACTTCTTTTTCAGAAAACAAAATTCCTTATACATTATATCCTAAACAAAAAATCAAGGCGACTTTTTATAGTCATAGTTCAATAATATGAGCACCGGTAATCCTTGAATTGAGATATAATTTTTTCTTGAACCAAACTTCATCTTTTTGTCGTGTGCCATTTATTTCCACATCGTAGCACACCTTTACCGGGTTGGTTTGGGAATATAGTTCCACATCTATCTCCAACTGCCCTGCACACTGCTCCGAAGCCTTGTGTATAAAAGATATAGGCATTTCCACCAACGACACGTCTACAACACCGCTGCCTATTCCGGCTATATCTTCGACCATAGGTCGGTATGGTATAGTATCGGTTTTGTGGTTTGCCGAAGGTCGAACAACGACACACACTTCCGCAGTTTTGCAATACGATATGTGGTAGAGCAATTTGTAGGGTATAGTGTCGCCATCTTTGTTTAGAAATCTAAGCGAATGAATGGTAAAACAAGACATTTTCTGCCCCTTGGGAACATTTATATCGAAAGTAAAAACAAAATTGTTATCAAACTTACAACCCATAGAAAGACACCCGGGTGCCATAAGATAAGATTGGTTATCATCGTTGAAATAAATAATACTACACGACGAAAACATAGCGATAAACAATAGCAATACTATTTTCAATGCATATTTCTTCATAGATATCATAAGTTGTTTGTAATAATTATATGTTTAAAAGCAGTACTCTCTTCACAAAGTAGCGGAGGTTCAACCATCACACTCATATAAATATCAATACTGTCAACATCATTTACCTAAATTATATTCTGTGAATTGATATGATTCGCATTTATTTTAAAAACAAACAATAACAGTAATAATAATTTATTTTTCATGGATTATTTTGTTTTACGATTTATAATGCAAAAATACACATTTTTTTTGACATAAAAGACACATATTTCTTTCATCATGATATCTTCGACACTCCATCGCGAGGACAATCTGTCTGTATCACGTTGCTGTTACAATTACATCAGCATCAAAAAACAAGTCGGAATAGAACACCAAACACTACCATTGTCAGCGAACAATACCGCTCCATGGAAAATTAGAAAAAGTAGAATATATCTTTTTGGAATAATACCCCCTACCAGAAAACTCATGCCACTCCCATTCTCGGAGTGAATACGTATTGGAAATGTATGCCGAACATTCTCTATTGCCTTTAAAATATCCTTTAAATATACAATCCCAATCTAATTCTTTCAACAATGGCTCTTCTATTGATTCAAAAAACATCTTTAATCTCTTTTTTGTTACCGGAAAGTCCAACAACAATACATCAAAAAAGACTTTTAGATCGCATTCTTTGAAACCTGACACCCTCAGCCAGATAGGATTAGGATTATCCGCAACAACACGATCGATACAATAGTCTACCTTCATCAGATAATACACTCCCCATCTATTGGTAATTTTAAATACTGTTGCAAAATAGGGATAAGAATACTCCGGCTCACGGATGTACAATCCGGGATAAAAATATATGGTGTCGCTCATCTCATATTTTAATGAATTATATCCCGTATCGACATAAGATAAAATTCCTTCTATCTGATTGGGATCACCCAAATGTCCATCCATTGCTATAGTCCACGTAAGAAACTTTTTCAATGTATCATCATCGCCAATCTGTGCTTTGGCTGTAGAAACAAGCATTGCAATAAATAGCGTAAAAATTATTCTTTTAATAATCATATAGAATTAATTTGTTTTGTTTTTTCTCAATCCGCAATCATATTTACACATTTAATATCAGTCAAATACAACCTAGAATCGTCACACTACTCAACAGCACAAAGTACGGAAAAAATATCGAAATATGCAAACAATCATCGAAATATATTTTCTTTACTATTCGTCACACATACCCCCTCTCTCCTTTTGTAATGTAGTAATGTAGTAATATTTTTTTGTCGAAAGACTAAAGACAAAGGACTAAAGTTGGTATAGAAAGTAGAGAAAAGCTGTGAGCAATGAGCCGTCTACCGCCCTTCCGTTGTCTGTTGTCCTTAGCGTAGCAACGCGATGCCTTATCCGGAATTGAAGGTTGAGATTGTAGGCGATACCAAACAGCCAGAAGACAATGGCCGGGATAAAAGATAGGCAACACCACAAAAGCAGACAGTATGAGGTTGAGAAATAATAGCCACAAGCGAATATACTGATACACAAAGCATCAAGAATATCAGAAGCATTACTATCATTGTTTACAATTACGTTTTTGATTGTTCCCCAGTCAATTACACTACGTGGTAATTGTTGAAATTGTAATACAAAGGTACGAAAAATTTGCCACATACGCAAGGAATAACAGAAATAAAAAAAACGTATGTTTTCGGTCTTTATTCTACCCAAAAAAAATGACAAAAAACACTCAAAAAATTACATTATTACATTTTTATTACATTTTGTTTTCTAATATGATTTTTATAAAACATTGTATTCATGTATATTATGTGTGAAATTTAAAAATATTACTACATTACTACATTACAAAATGAGTAACCATATATTTTTTTGGAGGCAAAAATCGGGGACTGAAAAAAGGCTCTGAAAAAAGAAAAAAAGCAGACAAAAAAAATAAAAAGCTAATTAATAATATATATAATAATATATATAAATAATAGTATATATATATAAATAATAGTATATATATATAAATAATAGTATA
>JAFZDP010000031.1 GCA_017561155.1 Bacteroidales bacterium
CAGCTATTTCATAACGCGGAGCGTTATTTCACAAATCCCGCAAGGGATTTATTTCATTGAAAAGAACAGTATAACGGTGCGTAAACGGAGCAAAGAAAAGCGATTAGGTGCGAAATGTACTGTTCGCCAAATTGGAATTTATCTAACACTTATTCTTCCTTGTCTTTTTTCTTTTTTTGTCCATCAAGTGCCGCACCTAAGCCAACACCAATAGCCAAACCAATAGACATAAAGATTGGCATATTATTAGTTGCCGCACCAATTGCAACACCGATGGAAAGACCGATACTCATAAAAATCGGTAAATAATGGGTCTTATCTTCCTTTTTGTTTTTATTATTCATATAGGGAATACCTCCTTATCAAATTCAAATTTCTAATTCTTCTACATATTGGAATTTGGCATTCTACAAATTCGATTTAGATTTTACTTGTAAGTAAACAGTCACTAAAACAAGAGCAATACCGCTACCAACCATAATCCATTGCAATGGCAGTATATCTGCGAGTGGGCCAAAGATTGCCATTCCTACAGGAAGGAATCCCGAATACATTGCTCCCATTAATCCGAATACGCGTCCTAGCATAGATCCCTCTGCCTTTTCCTGTATAATAGTAGTAGTTGCAGTCTGTATTATGGTAAGTGCAATACTATATACAAACATCATCACAAGGTAAAGAATAAAATATGGCGATACACCCATACCAATTGTCATAATACTGAGTATCAGTAGCCCAAAAGCAAATGTTTTTACCCTACTCTTAAATCCTCCCCACATTCCCATTAGTACACCGCCTAAAGCCATTCCCGCAAAACCTACAAGCTCAACAGCAGTTAAATACCAATATACATCTCCATACACTCGACTTACCAAAAGTGCCGACATAAATCCTGCAGGCACACTTAACAGTATGAACAGTCCATAAACGATTAGTATTTTTCCAATCATCTTATCAGAAAAAGAATAATGAATTCCCGCTTTTATCTCAGAGAAAACGGATATATTTTCATTTGACACCTCTTGTTTTGGTAACAATACGCAGGATAATAAGCCTATACCAATGAGTGCTGTCAGAATATCAATAAAAAGAGTAGAACGAAATGTTCCTATCGATAATACTGTACCTGCGACAGCTGGAGCTATAAACTGAACTATTGATTGTATAGTTGCGTTAATCCCGTTATACTTCATTAGATATTCCGCTGGTACAAGATGTGGTATCACCGCATTAACTGCTGGCGTCTGAACACCTGCTCCTATGGAACGGACAATCGAAATTACCAGCAAAGCACTTAGCAATACGAAATCCGAAGAAATCATAGGCATTACCAAAAACATGATAAGAGTAGCAATTGTAATTACTCCATCAGCAAGAACAATCAACTTTTTACGATTGTATCTATCTGCCCATACCCCTGCAAAAAAGGAAATCAGAAATTGTGGCAAATAAGAGCATATCGTAAACGCTGCTACCCATCCTCCACTTGATGTCTTCAAAGTTACATACCAAATGATTGACATTTGTACAATCATCGAACCAAATAAGGTAATACATTGACTGGCAAGAAAAAGTAGCGTCTTTCTTTTCCAATTGTTTTGTGTTTGATTCATTATATTTGTCCTCCTTTTGTTATTGCTATGCTATCATAACAGTAAACAAAAGGTTGGTGTTATAATGGAGGGTTACGAAAACTTCTCTTTCATCTCTAAAAGTATCGTTATCATTTTTTCGGCATTTTCTTCCGCATCATTCAAAGATACAATTAGCCTGTCACAAACAGAGATGATATCTGCATCTTCCTGTGGTGTATTTAGCACCTGCTTCATATCAATCTGTGGATTATGTTCAAGAGCATTTAACATTCGCAGGATAGCTTCTAACGAATAGTTCGCCAAGCGGAGTGTACGTATCATTTTTAATCGCTCTATATCATCGCTTGTATAGGCACGATATCCATTTTGCTTTCGTTTTACCTGAAGCAAACCATTTCGTTCCCAATTTCTAAGCGTATCCATAGAAATATCCAAATAGTCCGAAACTTCTTTTCGCTTCAAAAAAAGAGTCTGTTCTACTGATTTACCAGATAAAATCTGTTTTGCAATACCAATAGATTCCTCAGCATTTCTTTTTTCTCTCTGTAGTTGATTTCGATATTCTTCGGCAAACCTAACAGCTTTATCAAAATCTTTATTTGCAGAAAGTTTGATTATTTCTACAACTTTCTTTCTAAGTCCGTTTTGAAGAACCTCTATTTGAAAAGCAATTCGAGCAAGCCTCAACTGTTCGATATGATAATCCGTAAATACTCGGTATCCATTCGCCTTTCGTTCTGCCAGCGGTATCAGCCCCCATTCCTCATACATCCGCACTGTATTTGGATGTATGCCAATGATTTTTGCTACCTCCGTAGTCGTATATGTATTCATTCAAGTTCACCTACCAAATCTAGACATCTAACTGTTTCAAAAAAGAAATTCAAATATTTCATTCAGTATAGCACAAAAAATGCGCATTGATCATTTTCAAATCAATACGCATTATAAATTTTTGAACAAACTGTTAACTCACCGCAAACTTCA
>JAFZDP010000032.1 GCA_017561155.1 Bacteroidales bacterium
CTAAAAATTCCACGTTTCGGATAAACAAAAGACTGTTCTTTGAAACTTTTGCGTGCTTTGCGTTTTTTGCCGAAATCTTTCTATTTCTTTTTCAATCGCATAGCCCGCTATGCTCAATCAAAAGGAAGTAGAAATCTTTCTAGCAAAATTCCACAAATCACTTGCAAAGCAATTTTTAGAAGTTGCCTAGAATTAATTCTTTCAATCTGCTTGTATACTATTAGCAACAAAAATCAGTTATATATGCAAATTATTTATTTGTCGGATTATGAAAACACCTATATCGATTACGAAAAAGATAGTTATACTCCTTTTACTAACTGCAGCTATAGTTTTACCTTGTAGGGCTTCCTATATATTGATACCTATGGACGAAGTACAAAAAAATCATTTAAAATCGTATGGTATAGCCTACTGGGTTTTGTCGCAAAATGGAGAAATTTCGTGGCTACTCAACTATCGTGGCGGCACTTTTATGATGCAACACAATAGCGCTATAGAACGAGAATGCAAACTACGAGGAGTTAGTTACGAAGTGATAACCGACGGACAATCGACAGCCATACTCAGCCAAATAGCCGACCCATCGGTAAACCAAGATGTGGTACGCCTACAAAAAGCTCCCAAAATAGCTGTATATTCACCCAAAAATAAACTACCTTGGGACGATGCCGTTACCATGGTGCTTACCTATGCCGAAATACCCTACGACATAGTTTACGACAAAGAGGTTATAAACGGAGTATTGCCTATGTATGATTGGCTACACCTACACCACGAAGACTTTACAGGACAGTTTGGGAAGTTTTGGGGTTCGTATCGCAACCAACAATGGTACATAGAAGATGTACGCCTACAAAATCAAGTTGCCAACGAATTGGGATTTCAAAAAGTATCGCAACTTAAGTTGGCCGTAGCTCACAAAATACGCGACTTTGTGTTAGGAGGAGGATTCTTGTTTGCCATGTGTTCGGCACCCGACAGCTACGATGTAGCACTTTCGGCCGAAGGCATAGATATATGCGACCATATGTTTGATGGCGACCCTATGCAACCTAATGCTCAAGCTATGCTCGATTTCAGCAAGACATTCGCCTTCAAAGACTTTAAAATAAGTACTAATCCTAACGAATACGAAATATCAAACATTGATATAAACCCTTACGAACGTGCTAAACGAATAACCGAAAAGAACGACTTTTTTACTCTCTTCGACTTTTCGGCAAAATGGGATTGGATACCTACTATGCTAACACAAAACCACCAACGAGTGATAAAAGGATTTATGGGACAATCTACTGCCTTCAGAAAACAATATGTAAAAACAAATGTAATAATACTTGGCGAGAACAAAGAACTTGACGAAGTCAGATACCTACACGGCACTATGGGCAAAGGCACTTGGACATTCCTTGGCGGTCACGACCCCGAAGACTATCAACACTATGTAGGCGACCCTCCTACCGACTTGTCGTTGTTCCCAAATTCGCCGGGCTACAGACTTATATTGAACAACATACTTTTCCCGGCAGCAAAGAAGGAAAAACATAAAACATGATAAAGAAACTAATACTTACAATGACAACGATATTGGCAGTAAGTACTTCTTATGCCAATATCGACAGTCTTAGATATAGAATTATAGAGTACTGTAATAACTACAACGCCTCTATAGGAGTGGCAATGACTCTTATAGAAGATTCGGACACGATGAGTATAAACGGCAATAATATGTTCCCAATGCTCAGCGTGTACAAGCTCCCTATTGCAATGAGTGTCATCAACAGCATAGACAATGGCTGGCAAACACTACAAACACCCATCCATGTGAACCAAAATGATATGCACCCCAATACTTGGAGCCCACTAAGGGACAAACTTACCACCTCGGATACTTTCATTAACTTGAGGGACATTATTCAATACACACTCATACAAAGCGACAACAACTGCTCCGACCTACTTTTGAAAAGTATCGGCGGTGTGGAAACTGTGCAAACCTACCTAAAAAAATTAGGCCTACCTAACATACAAGTAAACAACACCGAATGGGAAATATTCCAATCGTGGAATCTTATATACTCCAACCAAGCAACCCCACAAGACATTACCACGCTACTAAATAAACTGTACAGCGAAGCTCTTTTTAGCGATTCTTGCTATTCTTTCCTATGGCATACCCTCACCGACTGCACGACCGGGAATAGTCGTATAAAAGGCAAATTACCCCAAAGTACAGAAGTGGCACACAAAACAGGAACATCATTTACAACCCAAGAAGGTATTACGCCAGCAATAAACGATGTAGGCATCATAACTATGCCCAACGGCAAACACATAGCAATATCCATATTCGTAGCAGAATCGAAAGAAAGCAGAGAGGTAAACGAAAATATAATCGCAGAAATAACGAAAATGGTATGGGATTATGCAATTAGTAAAGAGTAATAATAACAAAAAAGCCCTACTCTTTGATGAGTAAGGCCTCTGCTTGTAGCGAGAACGAGAGTTGAACTCGTGACCTCCGGGTTATGAATCCGACGCTCTAACCAACTGAGCTATCTCGCCTCATTTGCGTTTGCAAAAGTACTAATAATTTCTCATTCCACAAAATTTTTAGCCAACTTTTTTCTATATTTATCTATTACACTCTATAAATCAAAGAAATAATTTTTACTCTTCCTCTCTAAAATATAGCCTATAATAGTTCATATTTACCTCTTCATTGAAGCCTTTTTCAAGAAATTTGGTATCTCCGTGAACATAAACATGGAAGTTTTTATCCAACTTTATTACGCTTTTAAAGTTCTTGGATTGTTTCTTTACAGCAGTCTCAGATATATCAAAATTATCTTCGATATTCATTTCTGTTTCTTGCACAAATTCCTCTTTATAGCTCTTAAAACTTTCCACCAACTGACTATCGGGCATAATCTCGTTGGCAAAAGTATCCATATCAAATTTGTCGTTCTCTTTGAAAAACTGCACAGACTTGTTCAATATTGCTGCTTGGTCGGCTTTGGTTACTTCGTACTCTTCCGGCAATTTTTCGGTAACAAAGTTCTTACATAAGTTCATCACATTCTGAGTTTGAAAATAGTCATCTTCTCTCTGGCGAGCCTGCAAAAACATATCTATCCAATATGTGGCATCAGCCGACTTGCGTATGCTTTCGCTTACAGCCACCCAAAAGCCTTTTTCTCGCTCTGCATTAAAAATAAGACACCCCTTATCCATTTTATCCAAGGCTATCCCCTCGTCGAATCCTACGCCATAATTATCACCATTTAGCGACAACTTGATGTACGGAACCGATGTTTCTATTTTGAATACACCTATAGCCTCGAATGTTTGGCCATCTACCAAACAATTTTCCAAATGTGCAATAAGCAACTTTCCAGACTTTATCTTTGGCGACTCGCTTTGAGAATACAAATAACGAGCTATTGCTACCGACTCGTTATAGAAATTGTCGTTGTTGTCAAAAACGGATGCTACACTTGTATATACCGCATTTTCCGACAGGTCATCGTCGGAAGATAGATTGTAATATTCCTTAGCTTTAAAACCATTGAATATATAACGCAATAGCATAGTTTCCATCTCTTCTGTAAGAGTCAACATATCTTTGGATAGAATAATATCGTCTTCCAATTTATTACCCACTTTGTGTATAACACACTGTCTTATATGTGCACAATCGCCAAATATCATAGGTGTATATCGTTTTTATTATAAATACTCTACATAAATTTTCTACATATAGCTTCACAAGCCTCGTTTAGCTGCTCATACACTATCTCAAACCCTTGGCTACCGCCATAATACGGATCTTTTACATATCTGTTTTCGCCGGGATATACCTCGTTAAGAATAAAATCAACTTTACTCCTATCTTCGTTGGTTTTCGCCATACTCATCACATCTTGATAGTTGTTTTTATCCATAACGTAAATCATATCGAAATATTCAAAGTCGGAATATTTAAACAATCTGGAACGTATTCCGGAAATATCGACATTGTGTCTGCAAGCCACCTCCCTCGATCGTGGATCCGGACTCATTCCTACGTTGCAATATTCAAATCCGGCCGAATCTACCTCGATATCCAAACCATAACATTTTGCTTTTTGGCGTAATATAGCTTCGGCCAATGGCGAACGACATATATTACCCAAACAAATCATCAATATCTTCATAAAACAAACGAAATAAAAAAGCCCATCATAAAATTCCATACAGAACTACGATGGGCTAATACTCTTAAAATTATCTTATTTTACAGCTATAGTTTCTATTTCAACCATAACACCCAAAGGCAATTTTTGAACAGCGTATGCTGCACGTGCAGGAGGATTTACTGAATAGTATTTTCCATACACTTCGTTCATAGCAGCAAAGTTGTCCATTGTGCTAAGCAAACAAGTAGATTTTACTACATCGGCAAAGGTATAACCGGCTTCTGTTAGTATAGCTTCTATATTTTTCATTACTTGTTCTGTTTGTTCTTTAATTCCACCTTCTACTACTGCACCTGTTGCAGGGTCGATTGGAACTTGTCCGGAAATATATAATGTATTTCCAGCCAATACTGCTTGACTATAAGGTCCTATAGCTTTAGGAGCTTTGTCGGTATTAATTATTTTATTCATCTTTATTGTATTTTATTTGTTTATTACTATTCGTCTGGTTGTTTGTCCCATTTGGTTAGATATTACCATTATATACATACCGCTTGGCAAACTAGTCAAATCCATTGTTTTTCCCGATATTTTCACATCATTTTCGGCATACAACAATTTATCATCCATGCTCAATACTTGCAAATTATATACTTCATCGCTGGCTGATACTATGGTGAATTTTCCGGTCGATGGATTAGGAACAAACGAAACTTCCAAGTCGCTAGAAGCAACAGCATCTATTCCGACTTTTTGTTTTGCGTATACTTGTTTTTCAGAAGAGTATGCGGGTACACAATCGTCCAATTGTACTTTTGCTCTGTAGTAGTAATTTCCCGGAGCCGGCAATGTATCGTATATTGTAGCTTCTGCACCGGCTATAACAATCCATTCTTCGTTTTCGTATCTGCGTTCCCATTGTACTACAGTTCCTTTAGAACCTTGAACTCTGAAACGACCTATTCTTTCGTTTACGTTTACAGTGTCTAAACTAAAGCTTACATTTCCTCCACGAGAATATTTAATAGCTATAAGTACTGTGTTGCTTGTATCGTATATACCTGTAGAATAAACCAAACGACGGAAGTACGAACTATCCGAAATACTACCCGGATAGTAGCTGATTTCGTTGTTTACACCTGGAGCATCTGCCCACGAAGTTGCCAAAGTTTTATATTGCCACAAATAAGAATAAGGAGCAGTACGACCTGTAGGTTCTTCGCCAAATAAAGTATCTACTGCCAATGGTTCTCGATTTTCTAAACCACAATACACTTGATTTCCCGATATTTCGTTGTTTTCTATACGTTCGAATTCTGTTGTAAAGTTCACTACGTTACCATAAGCCATACCATAAGCATTTTGAGCAAATGCTTTTACATAGTAGCGAGTATATTCGGTAAGCGACGACAATTCGTAAGAGAAATAACCAATGTTATCTACCGAATCAACATCTATCATCATAGTAGCAGAGTCGGTAGTATCAAATTCTTCGCTAGTGCTAACAAGGAACCCTTGACGAACCACAGGAGCATCTACACTATCATCGATTATAGCACGCAACAAAGCATTGCTCGATGTAATGTTGGCTGCAGTACGAGTTGTTAGCAAAGGAGCGCCCGAAAGTGTTGAAAATTCCAATGTCGACGAAGAATATGTAGTACAATATTGGTTGATAGCATAAGCTCTTACATAGTAATGAGTACCACGTTCTAAGTTATCAATAGTCAAAGTATAGATACCTTCGCAAGCCAACGAGTCAGCAAGATAGTTACCTTCTGCCAATACAGGGTCAGGCGATGTACTCCAACAAATACCTCTCGATGTAACATTTACACGTTGTGTATCCACAATATTCGATGCTACAACTACCGAAGACGATGTAATACCCGACACACTTGTAATAGAAATCAATGGGAAAGTATCCAACAACATATAGTTGAATTGAATCAAAGTAGTACTATCTATTTCTTTGATATGCGATATAGGTTTGTTTATAAACGAATGACCTGTATTGTATCCATTAATATCGTACCATGTCCACGATGATGGAGTAGTACGAGGAGTAAATCTGTCGTTTGTAGTCAAAGGATAAGCAGTTGTCATACTGTAGTTCGATGAGTCACCATTTGCCGACACAATGTAACAACCTTGGTGTGTAGGATTAGTATTCAACTGATTAGAGTTGTATCCATTCAAATTCCAACCTGCTACGTTTTTATCAACGTGGTAGATAAGCATACCTCCATCAGGATTATAAGCGTCCCAACCACTACGTTGACGGTTATCTATAATGTAGTATTCTCTTGCGTTGTAAGTAGTTATTTTGTACGATACATTGCTATCAGCCAAATTACCGATAGTAATAACAGCAGGATCGGTCAAAGTAGTGTGAGTATGCCAGTTAAGGATTTCGCGTTCTATCGACGACAATCCCGAAGGTGTACGGCTATCGTTGTTGTAGCAACCACCGTGCATCAAACTGAAGTTTCCAAGTCCTACACCATCACCATTACCTGTATCTCCATCAGTATCGTAAAAGTCAGGCAAACCTAATACATGGCCAAATTCGTGACACATAGCACCTATCCCATCAGCCATCCCAGCACTTTTCTTTTCGCCGGAACAAGAATATGTATGTACTCTTACACCATCAACTTCAACTCTTAAGTTGTACAATATAGATTTGTGAGGCCATATAGCATTGGCTTCGCCTGATGTAGATTCAGGAATACCGGCAAATATAATATGTATATTGTCCAAAGTGTCGTTGTTGTCGTTGTCGTACAACGAAAAATCAACTGCAGTGTCTATTATTCTTACGGCATCAGATACTAAACGATACACATTAGCATCGCTTCCATTTTGGTTTCTACCATAAAACGATAATGTTTGAGGCATACGATATGGACCAACCACAGTTACATCCAAATCCATAATTCCCATCGAATTGTCATAGTAATAGTCGCGTAAAGAACCTGTAGCACCGGCTGATGTAGCACCGGCAACACCTGCGATAGAATCCCAATACGAATGTTGAGTAGTAAAAGGACGGTCAGAGAAATCAACCAAAACTACCAATAATTTTGGAGAGCCTGACAAAGGGAAACTAGCTTTTGTATTCATCTGTTTCGATTTCGACTCGTTACGTTTTTGAAGTTGAACAGCCGAGAATTTCAAATTTTTGTCTATTCCATTCAATGCAGCTTGTTCTTCGGCAGTACGGTAAGCAGGATCTGAAGCCATAATAGAAGATGGTACCAAATCACCATCACTATTCAAACAAGCAAACATCCAGTCGCCTTTTTCAGATAATAATAAAGTATAACCATCGCTGGATTTTGCCCACGATAAATGTTCATCGCCTTGCAAACTAATAGTTAGCATACGACCATCTTTCAATTTTAATGTTCTTGGGGTGCTGTCGGCCGGTATCGCAAACAACGATACACTTATTATAAGCGCCAAGACAGCAATAAGCATTTTTTTCATTTTCAGTTATTTAATTTATAAATTTATATTTCAAGATTCTAAATTTGAACTTGCAAAGGTACACATCTTTTTAAAAATAGACAATAGAAAAAATTATAATATCTGCTAATTTAACAAGATATGGTCATTTTTCGGCAACTCAAAAAGTAAAAAATCAAAGCAAATACGACAACCAATTCCTACATTTTTCACACTATATTATAAATGTATATGCTACATCTTTTAGGCAAAATTCGAAAATATATTTTTCACAATATACCATCAACAAATCGACGGTATAGTATAAAACAATTTTGAATATACTGTCAAATATTTCACAATATACCATCAAAAAGTATAAGAATATCACCATATAAATCAAGACATTACAACACAGACATACAATAGACTCCTTTCTTCAAATTATCATTCAAAAACGAAGATAACATCGTGCGCTACAAAGCCGATGGCAATAGATTTGGAATTTGAGACCTAAAGTTTTTTTTGTACATATCCAATAAATTAAAAAATACTACGTTATAAAGGGCGGTAAAATAAATGATTGTAGAATAAAATAAACAGAGTAAAAATGAAAAATAAAAATTTAGTATTAGGCTTAGTAGCCTCAATGTTGGCAATTTTTACAGGTTGTAACAACATAGAAGAAGAAAGAGCTCGCAACCAAAAAACAATCGACTCTTTACAACTAATCGTAGATGCAAAAAACGATGAAATGAATCAGTTTTTTGAAACATTAAACGAAATTGAAGACAATTTGGCCAAAGTTACATCGAAATTTGGTTCGGTAGAAGAATTACGCAAAGGCAAAACCGAAATACGCAACGACGTTAAAGTAAAAATAAACGACCAAATAAACGACATCAACACTATGCTAACTGCCAACAAACAAAAGCTTAATGCTTTGAACAAAAAATTGGCAGAATCGAACAACGAAAACTCTACTTTGAAAGAATATGTTGAAAAGTTGCAACTACGTATCACCGAACAAGAAAACGAAATCCAAACACTTATCACCGAGTTGGAACAAAAGAAAATCATAATCGAAAACCTAAACACCAACGTAGCTGAACTAACAAAATCTAACACAGAAAAAGAACAAATAATAGCTAAACAAATAGCTGACGCTAACAGAGTATACTACTTAATAGGTTCGTACAAAGCTCTTAAAGAAGCTGGCGTAGTAACTAAAACCGGTGGTTTTATAGGCTTGGGTAAAAAACAACAAGTAACTAACGACATGAATACCGAGTTGTTTACTCAAATAGACAAAACAACTACCAATATGATAGAAATAAACAAAGAAAAAGTAAAAATACTATCTAAACATCCAGAAGGAAGCTACGAATTGGTAATGGAAGATAGCAAATTGTGCAAAGCTATCAAGATTATAAATGCCAACGAATTCTGGAAATATACAGATTACCTAGTAGTTACAACTAAATAATCGACCAATTAATATGTTAAAGATATAATAGTAAAAGAGCCTTTTGATATAAAAGGGCTCTTTTTTTATTTGCAATATTGTATATATATAAACTTTTTTGCGTACCTTTGCAACTGAAATATAAGTACGAATAATATATAAAACACTAATATTATGAATGTAAGAAAAATCTTTTTATCGTTGTGTATGCTAATAATAGCATCGACAACTTTGTTTGCTCAGCAAATGAACCCTGCAAAATGGAAATACGAAGTAAAAAGTATTTCAGACAATGAAGCTGAATTGCAATTTACAGTTTCGTTGGAAAACAATTGGCACATTTACTCTCAACACACAGATGAAAACGGGCCTATAGGGTTAAGTTTTAATTTTGACAAAACCAACGATTACACATTGGTAGGCAATGTAGCTGAACCTAAACCACACGAAGAGTTCGACGAAATGTTCAAATGTACTGTCAGATCTTTTTCGGGTACAGTAGTATTTCGTCAAAAAATAAAGATAAATACTAGCAACGATTTCAAAGTAACCGGTATAATGTCGTACCAACTTTGCAACGATGGCAGCTGTATAGCACCTGAAGATATTGATTTCTCGTTCAATGTAAAAGGAGCAAAAGCTACTGCAACTACAGCAGAAGACAAAATAATAGAATTACAAACTAATACAGAAGTTTCTGAAGAAACTACCGACACTGCAGCAACAGTAACAGAAGAAACTACAGCAGTTTCCGAAACTATCAGCGCAGAAAAACCTGCAACTAAAGAAGGTAAAGGTGGTTCTATATGGTTTATATTCTTGACATCGTTTGGTGTCGGACTTATCACATTGCTTACACCTTGCGTGTTCCCTATGATACCTATGACCATAAACTTCTTTATGAACTCGGGCGAAAACCGTAAAAAAGGTATGCGTCAAGCTATGGTATTTGGTTTGAGTATCGTTTTCATTTTCGGAGTATTGGGAGTATTGCTTTCACTTATCTTCGGACCTCAAGTAATGTACTTGATAGGAACACACTGGATACCAAACTTGATATTCTTCGTAATATTCTTGGTATTTGCTTTATCTTTCTTTGGTTTGTTCGAAATAACATTACCAAGCTGGTTGATAAACAAATCAGACGAAGAAGCAGAAAAAGGCGGTATATTAGCTCCATTCTTTATAGCACTTACTACTGTTTTAGTATCGTTTAGCTGTACCGGTCCTATATTGGGTGGTGCCCTAATCGAATTATCGGCTGGTAGTACCAACCGTTTGATTCCTCTTATCTCCATGTTAGGTTTTGCTATCGGATTTGCATTACCATTCACATTGTTGGCTATGTTCCCAAGCGTTCTTCGCAACTTAAAGTCGGGCAACTGGTTGAACACTGTAAAAGTAGTATTTGCTTTCTTAGAATTGGCATTAGGTCTTAAGTTCTTAAGTATGGCCGACCTTAACGCCGGTTGGGGAATACTTGACCGCGAAACATACTTGGCACTTTGGATAACAATATTCGGACTAATGGGATTGTACCTAATAGGCAAAATACATTTCAAAGGCGACGAACCGGGTCAACCTGTGGGCGTAGGACGCTTGTTCTTGGCTATTATTACATTTGCATTCGTAGTTTACATGATTCCGGGTATGTGGGGTGCTCCTCTTAAAGCTATATCGGGATACGTTCCACCTATGACTACACAAGATTTCGACCTTGAAAAGAGCATATACGAAAGCACTAAAAACATTAAAGTATCGGCTACAGCTGAAACCAGCAGCTTGCCTACCGACAGAAAATATTCCGACAAACTACACATGCCTACCGGTTTTGACGGTTTCTACGACCTTGAAGAAGCTAAGGCTTATGCGAAAAAGGTAAACAAACCTTTATTCATCGACTTTACAGGAAAAACTTGTGCTAACTGTAGAGAAATGGAATACTATGTATGGACCGACGAAGAAGTGAAAAAGATTCTTAACGAAGAATACGTTATGGTGGCTCTTTATGCTGATGTCAACTACATAGAAATACCTGAAGAAGAATGGATAACCGACAGCAAAGGCAGAACTATAAAGACTTTGGGAAAACGCAATTTGGAATATCAAAAGAACAAATATAATATGAATGCTCAACCATATTATGTTTTGATAGATAGCGAAGAAAACGTATTGACTAAAGAAAACCACAAATACGACCGCGATGTAAACAACTTTGTAAACTTCTTAAACGAAGGTTTGGAAAACTTTAAAAAGAGTACAAAATAACGACAATACATCAACGTTGATTACAAATAAAAAGGAATGAGAACACAAATCTCATTCCTTTTTTATGCACTATAGGGGATAAACACAAACAAATACTACCACTCTTCGCCCCTATTGCAAGCCTTATTTCATCCTTTTCTCTATTTGCTCTTCACCACTCTGCAGCTTGAGTTGCCTACCTTTATAACATATACACCATTAGGATATTCCGAAAGGTTGAAAGTAGCTTTGCCGTTTTGCAAACGTTGACTTTGTAGCAACTTACCTTGCACATCGTACACCTCTACTGTTTGGTTTTCGTAGCCTTGTGGAAGGATTACCTCTACCATACCGGTGGTAGGGTTAGGATTTACGCTTATTGGCAGTTGGTTTTCTGCTTCGTTTATACTGTTACCTTCAGTGGTAAATGTCAGCTTTTGCCAATCGCCATACACGTTGCTGCGTGGGCAATAGGTGCGGATATATACATCGTAGGCAGTAGCTGCTGCAAGATTTTGAAACGAATACGAGGTGTCGTATACATAGCGTACATAGTTGCCTTGACCTTGCTCGAAACCACTTTCGCCCCACTCCAATTCGCAGTGGCTAACCTCAGGCGAGGGGTTGTCCCAACGTATCTTGGCACGAACATCTCTCACATACAGCATACGCAAGTTTTCCAATGCCGGGCACATAGTGTCTAAGGTTTGAAAACTTATACTAGTCCAACTGCTTGAAGTGTCGTTAGAAATACAATGCGATTGAATATAAGCGATGTATCGAGTATTGGGTTCCAAATTGTTTAGTGTGATATTTGTAGCATTGATATTATCTATTATTGTTCCATTTCCTTGCACAAACCCCTCTTCCCCATACTCTAAACGGAAAAAGGATGAAGCGTAAGGAAGATTCCAAGCAATATAAGCACTATTATACGTTAAGCTATCTGCAGAAATCTCTACAACCTGAGGACATGAATGGGCTTCCAATATAGGAAAAAAACCGTTGAAATAAGTATTTTGCTCCCATTCTTTTCTATTTGCGTTATCGAATGGTGCATGAATCCATGAACAATAGATAACTCTAGGATTTGTCCTGTAACTAGTTTTTGTAACTAAAAATGAATAATTTCTTCTATCGGAATTATCAGGCCAAAGTGTCTGAGCATTTGGATAATACATCGGACTAAGTACTCCATTAGAGTTCATTCCTATATAAAAAGTATCTGCTACTGCTATAGGATTTGTAAAATATGCTTCAAATATAGGAAAACTATTATTTACTGTGTCAAAAGCCGGAATCCCATCATTTGTAACTATATCATTATATTGTTGTGTGCGCACAAATTTAGAATTACACGATGAATCAGTATCTGTCATATTATTGCAATAATGAATGTAATCATAATCAGTTTTATGATTCCATGCTGCAGAATCTAATATTACAAATTGACCATTTATTTTCTTACAAAGATAAAAATAACAACCTTTTGGATTGTTACAACCTATAGTAGTACCTGCAATACCATAAATATATGTTTCACTACCTTTTGGAAATACTATTTCCTTTAGTATTGCAGGTCTTGTCAATTCTTTATCGGTCAGATTATAATAATTTCCTGATGACCCGCTCCAATCTGTATAACTAAGATACCCACCGTTGCAAGGCTCACCATTCCAATAATACTTGTCATCAGGACAAAAAATAGTATCTTGGGCTTTTAATTGAGTATTCCACAAAGCAAATAGTGATACAAATAATACTACGGCTATCTTTTTTGTGCGGTAAGAAAGTAGATGTGTTTTCATAGTTGATATATTTTAAAATTATGCTGCAAATATACAAACTTATTTCTAAATACCAAACATTTTTCCTATAAAATGTTACTTAAACAACAAATATATCTGATATACAGTAGTGTTTACCATAAAATATTTTCGCTGAAAGATGGCTTTTCTATGTCTTTTTATGGAAATATCAATCTCTGTGTTAAGTTTTTTTGAACATAATATTAAGGCAAAAAATAACCTATATATGTTATTCAATTATCCTATATATGTTATTTGCGTAACTAATAGATAGATATTTTCGGAGGGAAAATATCGGAGTTTTTGAGAGAGGTTAAATGTTAAAGAAAATTTCCAAATGTTAAACGCAAGGCAAAACCACCATACTTTGGTGGTGTAAATGCCATAGTTTTGGGTGCTAAGTATGGGAGTTTTTAGCCAAAACTACCATACTTTCATCGCGAGAACACCCGGGTTTCATCACGTTGGCAGTAGGGTTTCGTCGGGAGGGTGGTATATTGCCATCAGGATAGCGGTATATTTTCATCGTCTGAGCATTTTTCAGAGAAAAGGTAGAAAATAATATTTATTGGTAATCAGGCTTTTAATTTCCCAAAGGCTTCGTAGCTTGGCTGTACGTATTGTAGCACGTTTTCTTGGAAAAATACGCCGTTTTTCGTGTTAAATCAGCCGCTGTTAAAATATGAGAATTTTATTAATGCGTTAACAAGAAAAATCCCCACCGGCAGTATTATTACCAATGGGGATTTCCAACACTAAGACTTCTGCTTAGTTTGCTTTATTTATCTCTCTCAAATCTATATTCAATTCGTCAAGCTGAGCTTGTGCTATAGGTGAAGGACTACCACTCATAACATCGCGTCCGCTGTTATTTTTTGGGAAAGCAATGAAATCTCTGATACTATCAACACCGCTAAACACAGCACACATACGGTCGAAACCAAATGCCAAACCACCGTGAGGAGGAGCACCAAATTCGAAAGCATTCATCAAGAAACCAAATTGGTTTTGAGCTTCTTCGTCGCTAAATCCAAGAGTATGGAACATTTTGTTTTGCAAGTCGCGGTCGTGGATACGTATACTACCGCCACCTACTTCAACACCATTTATCACCATATCGTAGGCATTAGCACGTATTTTTCCCCAGTTTGCTTTGTCTTCCAACAAACTTTCATCTTCCGGTTTCGGGCTTGTAAATGGGTGGTGTTTAGCATAGAAACGTTGAGTTTCTTCGTCCCATTCCAAAAGAGGGAAATCCACAACCCACAAAGGAGCAAACTTGGTATTGTCGCGAAGTCCCAAACGTTCTCCCATTTCCAAACGTAGTTCACACAAAGCTTTTTGTGTTTTTTCTACATCGCCACAAAGAACAAGCATCAAGTCGCCCGGTTTCGAACCAAAAACATCAGCTATTGCTTTTAAGTCGTCTTGGGTGTAGAATTTATCCACCGATGATTTGAAACTACCATCAGCATTGTATTTTATGTAAACCATTCCACCGGCTCCCACTTGAGGACGTTTTACGAAATCTGTCAATTCGTCCAATTGTTTGCGAGTATATTCAGCACAGCCTTCGGCATTGATACCGGCTACAAGAGCTGCGTTGTCAAACAATCCAAAACCTTTTCCTTTAGCAACATCGTTAAGTTCTACGAACTTCATTTCGAAACGTGTATCCGGTTTGTCGCAACCATAGTACTTCATAGCATCAGCATACGACATACGAGGGAAGCTGTCAAACTCAAGTCCTTTTAATTCTTTAAACAAGAATTTTACAAGACTTTCGAATGTATTTAGCACATCTTCTTGCTCTACGAAGCTCATTTCGCAGTCTATCTGAGTAAACTCAGGTTGACGGTCGGCACGCAAATCTTCATCTCTGAAGCAACGAACTATTTGGAAATATCTGTCCATACCCGACACCATAAGCAATTGTTTGTATTGCTGAGGCGACTGAGGAAGAGCATAAAACTCTCCCGGATTCATACGCGATGGTACAACAAAGTCGCGTGCTCCTTCGGGAGTAGACTTGATAAGGAAAGGAGTTTCTACCTCTATAAAGTTCAAATTGTTCAAATAGTTGCGAATAAGTATTGCCATATTGTGACGCAACTCCAAGTTTTTGCGTACAGGATTTCTACGCAAATCCAAATAGCGGTAACGCATTCTTAAGTCGTCGCCACCGTCAGAATTGTCTTCTATAGTGAAAGGAGGTGTTTTTGCAGCATTAAGTACAGTAAGCTTGTTTACCACAATTTCTATTTCTCCTGTCGGTATCTTAGTGTTTTTGCTACTGCGTTCAGCCACCACGCCCGATACTTGCAACACATATTCACGTCCCAGTTTGCGAGCTTTTTCGCATAGTTCGGCATTAGTTTCCATATTGAAAGCCAACTGAGTGATGCCGTAGCGGTCTCTTAAATCAACAAAAGTCATACCGCCCAAATCTCTAGAGCGTTGCAACCAACCACAAAGGGTTACTTCTTTACCTATATGAGCAATATTTAACTCACCACAAGTACATGTTCTATACATTATTCTATCTATTTTTTATTTATTTTCTACATAAAAAAAGGAACAAGCACCCCGTCGGATATTACCCACCCGACTACTGCTCTTTGTTCCAATACATCTCACTCATATTAAAATATTCGGGGCGATATGCCACCACATATTTATAACGTTCTTGTATCTTCTGTATATCTTCGTTAAAGTTTCCTGTAGGATAAAAAGTTTCCATCACACCGCAAGTCTTACGTCCATAGTCGATAAACGATAGAACTATTGGCACTTTTGCCTCTACTGCTATCTCGTAAAAACCACGCTTCCAGTTGCGGGCATACTTGCGAGTGCCTTCGGGAGTGATAACTATGGTAAACTTTTCGTTTTGTTCGAAATGAGCCACCACCTGACTTACTATGCCGTTTTTGCGGTTTCCCCTATCGACAGGCAATCCACCGATGGCTTTCAAAACAGGACCCAATGGGAACTTAAAAAACTCTTTTTTGATAAGAAAACGCCCATTCAAACCTAAAATCCATATACCGATACGCCCCAAAACAAAATCCCAACTGCTTGTATGCGGTGCCTCTATCATAACACAACGATTCATTTCGGGACGAAACGAACCCTCAAACTTCCAACCAAAAAGTTTTAATATAAAAGTCCAAAATCTGCTTCCCATTTATATATAATATTATTTATCAGTATATAGCATTATTGTTATTGAATAATAACAAGGTGCAAATATACAAAATTTTCCGCTAACTACAGTATATTTTCTTCTAAATATTTTTTCAACTGAACAGGAGTTACACCGTGTGTTATAACGCCCTCTTTTACGTATGATATAGCCCCTGTTTGTTCCGACACTATAACAGCAATAGCATCAGACACCTCGGTTATACCTATTGCTGACCTATGTCGAAGTCCGAGATTGGGGTTTATAGCCAAGTTCGACGATACAGGAAGTATACAACGTGCAGCCAATATCTTATTGCCTTTCACTATCACAGCACCATCGTGCAGAGGTGTATTCTTGAAAAATATAGTCTCCAACAACGCCGACGACACCACAGCATCTACAGTTTCGCCACTTGCTATCACCTCGTTGAGTTCGTTTTGCTGCATAAACACTATCAATGCACCAGTCTTCGACTGCGACATACTTATACAGGCTTGTATATATGAGTCGAAGTTAAGTTTTGCTTTCTTGGCTACATTTATCTTCCAAAACAAAAATCTTCTCTTTATCCCTATGAAAGATTTGGTTCCCAACTGCAACAAAAACCTACGTATTTCGGGCTGAAACACTACCACCAATGCCAACATTCCCATACTGATAAATTGGCCCAACAAGTCGGACAACAGTTTCATTTGCAACAAACTTACTATTTTCCAAATAGCATAAATAACCATTATACCGATAAAGATACCCATAACATTGGTACCTTTTACCAACTTGTATATCTCGTAGAAAAGATATGCCACCAACAATATATCGATAATGTCGATAAAGTTTATTTCGGGCATTCCCTGTATTATAGCCAATATATTCATAGTTTCTATTATTTATTTAGTTTACTTACAATTTTTACACATTCTACAGCTTCTTTAACGTCGTGAACGCGAATAAATTTTGCACCACCCAACAAAGCGTATGTATTTAACACCGTTGTTCCGTTCAAAGCACCATTGGCATCGGTATCTAACAGGTTATATATCATCGATTTTCTAGACACTCCAACAAGCATAGGCTCTTTGAAAAAATGCGAAAAATCTTTTATGCTTTTCATCAATTCGTAGTTCTGTTCCATAGTTTTTGCAAAACCAAAACCCAAATCAATAATAACATCTTTAACTCCCAACCGATACAATAAGTTTAGTTTTTCCGAAAAATACATTATCAATTCTTCCACTATGTTCGAATAGTTGGTGTTTTGTTGCATATCAATAGGTTTTCCTTTGGTGTGCATAAGCACATATGGCACTTGCAAATCTGCTACGGTAGAAAACATTTCTTCGTCGAATTGTCCACCCGAAATATCGTTTATAATATCAGCACCACAGTCTACTACCACCTTAGCCACCTCTGCCCAACAGGTATCCACCGAAAGAATAGCATCGGGAAACTCTCTACGCAACAGGGTAACGATGGGTTTCAACCTCTCTTTCTCCACATCGATAGGTAAGAGTTGTGCACCAGGTTTCGACGACACAGCTCCTATATCTATAATTTTTCCGCCCTGCTCCAATATCGTGTTTGCACGCTCTACAATAGCAGTTTCCGACGTGTATCGTCCTCCATCAAAAAAGGAATCGACAGTGCAATTAAGTATACCCATAACAACAGGCTCGGACAATGTTAGCAATTTTTTACCACAACATATTGTTTTATCTGAAGAAAAATTAGTATCTTTGTTCATGTTTTTAATGCAGTTATTACTATGTATTTAAAACTATATTTGTCGGATATTCCGCTCTTTATATATATTTAAGTGCAACATAAACAGCACTATAAATTGTATAAAAGAATACCACAAATAAAATGCGAAATTACAAATAAAGTTACAATAAAACGAAAAAAAATGACAAAAACTTCGGAACAATTTGAATATGAAATAGAAAAATGTCGTCAAGTGTTTGCTATGAAAGCTAAAGATTACGGTACATCGTGGCGTATATTGCGACTACCATCACTTACTGACCAGATATTTATAAAAGCTAACAGAATACGCAGCATACAAATGACTGGTGTGAACCAAATAGAAGAAGGTATTGTTCCTGAATTTATTGCTATGGTAAACTACTCGGTGATAGCACTGATACAAATAGAACTAGGACTGGACGGAGAACAAGATTTACCATTCGAAAAAGCAATGGAACTATACAATAAACACATAATAGCTACCAAAGACTTGATGGTGAAAAAGAACCACGACTACGGCGAAGCATGGAGACAAATGAGGGTAAGTTCGATGGTGGACATTATACTAATGAAACTAAAGAGAATAAAACAAATAGAAGACAACGACGGCAGAACATTGATTTCGGAAGGTGTGGAAGGAAGCTATACCGATATAATAAACTA
Organism: Bacteroidales bacterium; assembly: GCA_017561155.1. Classification (GTDB taxonomy): domain Bacteria; phylum Bacteroidota; class Bacteroidia; order Bacteroidales; family P3; genus HGM05376. The sequence goes on from JAFZDP010000032.1 coordinate 18,742, forward strand.
TTCGATATTCTCGTTGATACAACTTGATGAACAAGCAAAAGCAAATTAATAACTATCTTAAAACCGACAAAACAACGAAAATGAAAAACGAAAAAACCATACAAATATTAGTCACCATAAGCAGTTGGATTGTAGGAGCAACATTTTTGTTCTCGAGTTTCTCCAAAGGTGTAGACCCTCTTGGAACATCGTACAAGATACAGGAATATATGACAGCGTGGAGTGTAGGTTCGCTATCGTTCGATTGGGCTCTACCACTAGCCACATTCCTAAGCATTGCTATGATAACATTGGAATTTCTTGTGGGCGTGTTGCTTATCACAAACTGCTACAAAAAATTAGCAGCGTGGATATTGATGCTGATGATGATATTCTTCACTGTAACAACCTTTATCGATGCCGTAACAAACAAGGTAACAGACTGCGGTTGCTTTGGCGACTTAGTGAAACTCACAAACTGGGAAACATTTTGGAAAAACGTTGTACTGATGGTATTTACAGTAATAATATTCATCTATCGCAACATACCAAAGAAAAAGAAAACCTTCGAAAAAGACTTCATCATATCGCTTTTTGCAATAGCAATAATGATAGCGTTCCAACTATACAACATTGCAAACGAACCTATATTGGATTTTCGTGCGTGGAAAGTAGGTAACAGAATGATGCCTGAAGAAAAAGGCGAGATAAAAACATTCCTAATATACAAGAACAAAACCACCAACGATACAATCGAATTTACTTCGGAAAAACTTATGGACTACTACAAAGACTCCGAATGGGTTGCCAATTGGGAATTTGTAGACAGCAAAATGATAGACCCAAACGAGATATATGCCGATGGATTTTCGATGATGGACGCTGATGGTACAGACTTTGCAAAGGACATAATAAGTTCGCCAGACCCTGTACTGATAGCAACCATACACCACCTAAACGACGTGAACGAAAAAGGTAAACGCAGTTTGCAACGCGTAAACAACTACGCTAAAAGTCGTGGGATATACTTTGTGATACTTGTAGCTACAACATCGACTCAGGAAGAGATAACAAACTTCTTGTTTGAAAACAAAATAGATAACACAGAGGTTTACTATACCGACGAAAAAGCAATAGAAACAATGCTACGAAGCAATCCAGGTTTCATACTTTTGAAAGACAGCAAAGTAATAGGCAAGTGGCACTACAACAACCACACCGACCTGTTGAAAATAGAAAAAGAAAACTTATAAGACAAACTACAAATAAAATAATAACAGATATGAAAAAGCTAATTTTGATAGCAGCACTATTTGGATTTATATCCACAGCACAATGGGCTGCTGCTCAAGAACAAAACAAAGAACCCGAAAACCGTGGATACTCGGTAAAAGTGGGCGACGAAGCACCAAACTTCACACTGCAATACCTTGACGGTTCTACACAAGAACTTTCCGACTTGCGAGGCAAAGTGGTAATGCTGCAATTTACAGCAGGATGGTGCAAAGTATGCCGCAAAGAAATGCCTTTTATAGAAAAAGAAATTTGGCAACAACACAAAGACAATCCAAACTTTGTACTTATTGCAGTAGACTTGAAAGAACCCAAAGAAAAGATAGAAAAGTTTATCGCAGATATGGGAGTAACCTACCCCCTACTACTTGACGAAGGCGGTAAAATATTCTCGTTATACACCGAAAAAGGAGCAGGTGTCACACGCAACATCATCATCGATAAAGAAGGGAAAATAGTGTTCTTGACACGACTATTCGAACGCGAAGAGTTCGACCAGATGAAAGAAGTAATAGACAATTTGTTAAACCAATAAAACAAACAAAGAAATGATACAACGAATACAATCCATCTACTTAGTTTTGGCATTGGTAGGCATAATATTATTATTTATGTTCCCAATAGCAACATTCGATTTAACCAACCCCTCTACCAACACCATCGAAGCTACAGCAAGTCTCGATTTAATTAAACAAGCTAACACCTTCGACGAAACAGGTTGCATATATACATTTGTAGGACTTAACTCTGTGCTGCTAATGGTAATAGCAATAGTGGTAGGTTTGGGAACATTAGTGTCGATATTCTTGTTCAAAAACAGAGTAATACAAATGAGAGTGGTATCAGTGATGTTTATGAACACCTTGATATACATAGCAATAGTATTCCTATCTACAGTAGACGGTTGCATCGCCGACTTGGAAGCAATGAAGATAGGCACAGTGGAAATGCACTACAACGTAGGAACATTTGTACCATTGGCAGTGGCAGTATTGTTGTTCTTGGCACAACGTGCAATAAAAAAAGACGAACTAAAAGTGCGTGCTGCTGACCGCCTAAGATAAACAAAACCAAAATTACAAACACATATAAAGTACCTCATTAGTTTGGGGTACTTTTTTTTTGCTTCGCAAAACAACAATAGGTTCGCTAAAGAATACTACATTAAACAAAAAATATAGTGTATACCTTGTATACCTTTGTATACCTTGTATACTTTTTTGGGGGTAAAGAAAGGTATAGAAAAGTAGAGAAAGTATAGAAAGTATAGAAAGTAGAGAAAGTATAGAAAGTAAAGAAAGTATAGAAAGTATAGAAAGATATTAATTACAAACTATTAACTACTAACTAATAACTATAAAAAAAGGATGCAGAACCGAAGTTCCACATCCATAAATCCATAAATCCGTGATTCAGTGATTCCGTAAATCCGTAATTCCATAAATCCGTGATTCCGTAATTCCGTGATTCCGTAATTCCGTAATTCCGTAAATCCGTGATTCCGTAAATCCGTGATTCCGTGATTCCATAATTCCGTAATTCCGTGATTCCGTAAATTATCCTTCAAATCCGCCACCGCCTGGGTTGTTGTTATCACCGTTTGGGTTGTTTGGTTCCACAACTTCGTCACCATCACCATTTGGAAGTTCTACGCCATCATGGTTGGTGGTAATACGTTGATACACTTTATCTTTGGCAGACAAATCCAAGCATTTCCATACACCATCTAACTCCAAATCTACCACATCAAGTTTTTCTCTTAACTCAACCGATGGACGGAAATTGATGTGAAATTTCTTGAACTGTTGGATACCAGCATCAGCAGGTGTTTTTGCCACGGTGCTTTCGCAACTCAACGAAAGGATACCAAGATTTGGAAGCGAAATGCTGTGCCCGTTAAGTAATAAATTCTCGATAGAATCCACTATGCCATATAAACTTGCACTTACAAATGCTTTAGGCACATAACTTGTTGATGCTATTGAATTTATTAAATCTTCGGCATCAATTGTGGTATAACGTACAGGACGTAAAAGATAACCACTTTTCACCTCGCCACTGCTTAGGTAGTTTACATTTTGTTCTACACTTTTTACTAGAATTTTGCTCATAATTTTAAAGGTTTTTTATTTATATTATTATTGAAAGACTTGACTTTAGAGGTATAAGACTTTTGTCCGTTGTCCGTTGTCCGTAGTCTGTTGTCTTATATATAAATAGTACGTTTTTTCGTTTTTTCAAGAAAAGTGTAAAAAAAAGTGCATTTTTTTCGAGTAGTATACAATATTATTATATTAGTTGAGTTATTAAATATTATGTATTACTGTTGTGACAACAGCAGAGGTTACTTTTAATTATAGAAAGCTATCGTGAGTTCCTAACGGGATTCACGATTTTTTTTGTGGTGTGCAATAATATTGAGTTGTTTTGAGTTATTTATATATTACTGTTGCGGTAACAGCAAAAAGATACGTTATCTAATTCACATATTATTTTTTTATATTTTAATTTCGTGGGTTTCTAACAGGAATCCACGTTTTTTTTGTGTAGTGTGCAATAATATTACATAAGTTGAGTTATTATATCATATACTGTGCTATAACAGTAAGTTTTTAAAGGTTTATAAATTTGTCGTGGGTTCCTAATAGGGACTCACGTTTTTTTGTATTCATATGCCTTTCGTTACCACAGATGGTTTAAGGTTTAATGATTAAGGTTTAATGGTTAAGGTTTAAGGTTTAAGGTTTAAGGTTTAATGATTAAGGTTTAAGGTTTACTGGTTATTGGTTACTGGTTAAGATACTTTCTATACATTCTATACTCTCTATACATTCTATACTCTCTGTACATTCTATACTCTCTATACATTCTATACTCTCTGTACATTCTATACATTCTCTACCCTCTCTACTTTCTTTACCCCAAAAAGTATACAAGGTATACAAAGGTATACAAGGTATACACTATATTTTTTTGTAGTTAGAAGTTTTCAATTAGGAGTTAGTAGTTTTTATACTTAAAAGGTAAACAAGGTAAACAGGTAAACCGCTATATTTTTAAAATATCAAACACAAACTTCAAGCACGCAGCGGCAGTTGTATTATCGGTATGTAATATATAAGTAATAAGTATATATAATGCATATATAAGTATCTGTATATAATACTAATAATGATATCTGGTATAAAATAAATATAAAATATAAGCATACATATAATGCATATATAATAATGCATATATAAGTATCTTATATAAAATACTAATAATGATATCTGGTATAAAATAAGTATAAAAATATAAGCATATATAATAATATATCTAATATATAACCCCCTTGGCATATAATATATATAGTATAAAATATCTCTAATATACTATCAAAATTTATTCAAGATTTTGACTTTTGCCTGCCACGAACTTCAAAAAATATAGTGTATACCTTGTATACCTTTGTATACCTTGTATACCTTTTTTGGGTGTAGAAAAAGATATAGAGGGTAAAGAAAGTATAGAAAACTAATAACTGACAACTAATAACTACTAACTTCAAAAAAATATAGTGTATACCTTGTATACCTTTGTATACCTTGTATACCTTTTTTTGAACACAGTGGGCAATCATCCGCAATAAAAAGATTTGTTTTTACGGACATGGAATCCTATACTATATTGCAAAAAGCAAAATGAATATAAATTTGGAAATTTAATAATGCAAACCTATATTTATATATTGAAAGTATGCAAAAGTAGAACAATTTGGATTTTTTTGAAATATCTATATATTTATATATAAATGATGCGAGATGAAAAATTTGGAAATTTAATAATGCAAACCTATATTTATATTTGAAAGTATGCAAAAGTAGAACAATTTGGAAATTTAATAATGCAAGCATATATTTATATACGAATAATAAAAACTAAAATATTTGGAAATTTTTAAAATTATCTCTATATTTATATTTAAAGTATGCAAGATAAAAATATTTGGAAATTTGATAATGTAAATATATATTATAATGTAGAATATAATAAATGAAAAAATATTTGGAATTTTGAAATCATGGAAATATATTATATGTAAAACTTAAAATAATTAATATAAAATAAATTTTGATTTTTCATACTATTTATATTATATTATTGATAAATAAAATATAATAAGTTTAACAACACAATTATGTTGAACGGTACATTTAACGATGATTTGGCGAAGAACAGTACCCAAACATCTCAGGTAAGTCTTGAACCTGAATTAAAAAATCAAGGCACAATACGGAACTCTGAAGATGTAGCAGCAGAAAGCTATATCACACGTTTTGAGAATATTAAATCTAAAACAGGTGCAAGAGTAGGTATAGATGCATTCTTGGCAGATGCAAATAGTGCTTTAGTGGCAAATGTATGCAACCAATTAAGGGAATTGGATGTAGACAGTGCTGATTATGAAGCAACAAAAACATCATTAAAATCTCAATTACCTCTTTACGCATACTGTGGATTTAATGCTGCAAACAACCGTGGTGAAGAATTTATTTCAAATGGTAACGTTATCATCGACCTGGACAGGTTGGACGAAGATACTTTGCAAAAGTATAGATTATTGATAATGAGCTGGAACAAACAAACAAATGGTAAAAAACTTTACTTGTTGCACCGTACTCCATCGCATCATGGTTTGCGAGTTGTATTCAGAGGTAATTCTGAAATGACTATGGTAGAAAACCAACATCAATTTGCTAAAGAAGTTGGGATTCCGACAGATGCTATTGACAAACAAGTAAAAGATATTAAGCGTATAAGCTATGCTGTACCAATGGATTATATCTTTTTTTACCACGAATTTTTGTTTACAGATAAAGGTGCTGAGTTGGCAGCACCTTCTGCTGAAACACAACCTTCTACTTCTTCGGAAGTAATAATAAATAAAATTAATAATATTAAAAAAATGACTAAAAATCAATCAATTGAAATCAATAAGGAACTTATTGATAATTATTTTGAAAAGCATCACGAAGAACGGTGTGTAGGTAACCGACACAATAGTGATGGAAAATTTGGAAGTGCACTTAAATATTACGGTGTGCCAGAAAATCAAGTAACTGCAAGTTACAACTACTACATTTCATTGTATAAAAATTCGGGTAAAATCTATTCAGATGACCCTTCTGATACATCGGAAGGAATAGATGTAGTATTAAACAATTATTTAAAAAATACTACACAAGCACCTGAAACTGAATTTGTTTCTACTTCTACAACAGAATGTGGTGTAAATAACGAAGTTAAAGTGCCTTATTTTGCAGACTACAATTTGGCAGAAATCATTGAAAAACACAATGATACTGCATTTATAGCAGAGCAACTTCGTGGTATTCATTTACCAAAAAGTGTTTGGCAAACTTTGCAACCTATTGTAAATGATAACAGTAGAACTATGTTAGCACCAGCAGCATTGTTTTCTGTTTATACTACGGCATCAACATACCTATACGATGTAAGTTACGCATTTGCAGAAGGTTCACGTCGTGAACACATTGCACTTAACACATTGATTTCTGCAGGGTTCGCAAGTGGGAAAAGTGTACTGAACGATGTTGTAAACCTTTGGAGTGAACATCTAAGATTTTCAAACAAATCTTTTCAATGCTCAACATAAAGAATGGAAAGCAAGGGAAAATGCTCGTCGTCGTAGTCTTACAGATGATACAGAACCTGAAGCAGAACCAATCAATCCTACATTATTTTTAAGTGGAGGAGATTTAACTGCAGCAGGTATCAACCGTGTACTTGCTCGTAGTGCAGGACGACGTATATGTTTATTTACTCCTGAAGTTGATACTATAAATAAAAGTAAAGGTGGACGTTTTGGAATTACAAGTGACATGATGCGTAATTTTTACGATAGTACTGACATTGAAGTAGTAAGAGCAGGACAAAATCAAAACAAAGTAGGTGAAAATGATGCTGATGAGATAATTAAAGTACCCGGTAAATTAAACTATATTATCTGTGGTACTCCTGAAGCAATTGCAAAATATACACCTATGGCAGATGCAGAAAACGGTACAGCAAGTCGTCAGATTTTATGTGCTATACCCGAAGTAAAGTTTAGTACTGCACCAGAAGATTATCCAGTGGAAGCTATTCGTGCTAAAGGTTATATAAACCATATCAGTCGTTTATTGAACAATATGAATGGACATGTAATCAACAATGAATTGATAGAACTTAAAAAAGAATGGGATAACCACTGGACATCATACGCAAAAGCAGCAGACGATGTAGCTGTTGATAAATTAAAACGTCGTGCTCAAGTACTTGCGTATCGTATTGCGTTAAATAATCACATTATCGAACAAGCTGAAAAGGAATATACATTGCAAAAAGGTAAATGGTATAAAGGAAAAGAAGAAATACCTACACCATCAATAAGTGACGATACAAAAAAATTATTTATCTTTGCTGCTAATTATATTATGCTTCAACAGGTTCAAAGGTTTGGTAAGGTAATTCGTGAACATTCTAAAAATGCAATCAGTTATGACAATTACACTGTAAGTATAACTAAAGGAAGTGTATTTGACAGTTTACCTAATACTTTTACTTATAGTGATATACGAGAAGTATATCCAAACAAAACACTGCTAAAAACACTATTAAACGTTGGAAACAAAAAGGTTTGATAACTAAACAAGGTAATGTATTTTACAAAAAACAATAATAAAAGAAAGGATACTGATTAATTTCGGTATCCTTTTTTTTTATCCATGTATTTTCACAAAATTTTTATGGATATATTTTTATAATTACAGACAACTGCGATTTGCACAAATCAAAATCACTCTACCAATACTACCTCATACTACCATACTACCTCTGTCTTCTTTTTATTATATATATTATAGTATATAGGATTCTAAACTTTCTATCCTTTCTCTACACCAAAAGTATACAAAGTATACAAAGGTATACAAGGTATACACTATATTTTTTTGAAGTTTAAAGTTTACTGGTTACAGATTACTGGTTAAAGGTTAGTGTTTAATGGTTAATGGTTAATGGTTAATGAGCTCTCTATACATTCTATACATTTATCTAAATTCTCTAATAAAATCCTCAGATAACACACTCTCTACATTATATACATTATATACATTCTATACCTTTCTATACCCCAAAAGTATACAAGGTATACA